>NZ_LAOQ01000018.1:0-5144 GCF_000965185.1 Rickettsia argasii T170-B | reverse complement strand
ATCTTTGTGAGCGATATTTAATACAAAATCCTAAAGCTAAGACTTTACCATTAATATACCCCACGATATTCTTCAATGGTCAGGAGAAATATAATGTTGCAAGGAATTTGTGGGATTTGTTTGCCAATAACAAATTAGCAAAAGAATTATGGATTAATGATTACCAGTTAGTGAATGTCCATGAAATTCCTGATGAAGAGTTTAAACAAAGGATATGGTCAGGGATATTAGAATTTTTTCTCAAGCATATACATGAGAGAGAATTATTAAAGAGATGGCAAGAAATATCAGATATATTACCGGAATTAACCAAAATAACGATAGGCTATGATTATCTAGAAATGATATTATATTATACATTGACGAAGATAGAGCAAGCTGATAAAATAAAACTAGAGAATTTATTATCAACAAAGTTAAATCCAGAAATAGGGACAAGGCTTATGAGAAGTTTAGCAGAGCATTGGCAACAAGAAGGGAAAGAAATAGGTATTCTTGAAGGCTTACAAGTTGGTGAAGCTAAAGGTATCCAAATTGGTGAAGCTAAAGGTATCCAAATTGGTGAAGCTAAAGGTATCCAAATTGGTGAAGCTAAAGGTATCCAAATTGGAAAAGCTAAGGGAAAAGCTGAAGAAAATATCAGAGTAAAAACAGAAATAGCGAAAAAAATGTTATCTCAAGGTTGCAATATTGCTTTAATCTCTAGTGTAACCGGTCTTGATGAAGCTTTTATTCGTTCTTTAGAGTAAACATATTCCTTGTAAAATTTACTCTGCTGTTTGAAAAATCATTTATAAAAATTCTGAAGTAACAAAAAAGTTTTTTATACACAGCTTACCTCTAAAACTCGTAATACTAAATTAGCGGTTTAGTCCGTCCGCCAAAACTCAAGAAAATATCGCTCGAGGCACTAATTCCCAAAAATAGTGCGATTTTAGAGCAAATTACTACGATTTTGATGGCTAATTTCAAATTTTTGTATCAAAAAACACCATATTTTCCAAAACGTATTCAATTTTCCCATTGCGATTTTTTCTTATTTCCATAAGATTTTGATATAAAACCCTTCATTTTCTTATGGATTTTACTATTACTTTTTGCCTTACAACCCTATTGTATATAAGGGGTTTAGAGTTTTGGCGGACGGACAATTTAAAGGGCATTATAATAGGATTTTTCTTTATAAGGTATCCCCCTATCAAGTAATTGAAATCTTTTAAAAATACCATTAAAATGGCTTTTATATTTTTAGATTTAAATCAAGTTTGTAAATTCATTGGTAATTTAGTAATAGGGAAATTACCTGCAAGTTTTACATAACAGGTAAGATCTGGTAGATTCATGATTTCAGATGGCATTACTAATAATTTCCTTTTCTCTAAGCTGTGCATATTTACTCCATCACGCATGGAGTTAGCACCATAAGAGAGATTCTCTTGAGTTGCAATAATTTCTTGCTCACCAAGCATTAAAGCTGATTTATGTGCTGTTTGCCAGTCACTTACCCGAAAAATAAATTTACTACTGTCAACACCGGTCGAAAAATGATACAGATTTTTAATATACACCGGCTGAAAATTAATACAGTATAATAAAAAAATTATCTGATATTTAAGTCATGAGATTTTCCTCCTGCTTGTTAATAATTCCCGTTGGCACAAAACCAGCTTTCTTTTTATCCTTAAGCCTGAAACTATCACCTTTAATATTGAGTATAGTGGAGTGATGAAGCAGACGATCTAAGATAGCAGCTGTAAGAGCACTATCCTAAGCAAGACTATTATGCCATTGTCCAAATGGAAGATTACTTGTAAGAATTATGCTACCTTTTTCGTAACGCTTTGCTATAACTTGAAATAACAGATTAGCTTGTTCCGGTTTTAACGGCAGATACCCAAACTCATCTATTATAAGTAATTTATATGGTAATATTACTCTTTTGAATATGGAGTCTAGGTTTCCCTGATTTAGCCCAGCATTAAGTACAAGCATCAAATCTGCAGCTGTAGTAAATTTAGTCTTGATTCCACATTGTGTAGCTGCATAACCAAGAGCAATAGCTATATGGGTTTTCCCTACTCCAGAAGGACCAAGCAGAATAATATTTTCTTGTCTTTCTACAAAAGACAGAGACCTTAGATCTTCTAGAATCTTGCGTTTTATTCCTGTAGCGAAATCATAATCAAAATTATCCAGCGTTTTAATAGCAGGAAAACCTGCCATTCTGGTGAGTATTGATTTACTTCTATTCTGTCGTGCCAACAGCTCTGTTTTTAATATTGACTCAAGGAAATCCGTATAACTTGAGTCTTCTTTACTAGAGGATTGTGCAATATCAAAATAATTTTCAGCTATCTGAATAAGGTTTAAAGAGCGGCACAGCTCTTCTATACGTTGGTGCTGCAGGTTCATAATGCCTCCAGTATACTTTGGTATATGCAGAGGGAATGTTGTAATGCAACTGTAGAAAATCGTTTCCTTTTATCTTCCATAATCTCTAGTGCTACAGGATGACTACCGCTATAATCCAATGGTAGTGGCTGAAGATTGCTCCTTTCAAACTTTAATCTTTCTGCAGGTATTTCGCCTGTTGTCCCATGCACACGCCGATTCGCAGTATCACGCAACCATTTTAATACCTCCTTGCAGTATCCACATCCAACACTAACTCTGCAGTTTTTAATTTTGTCGCTAATGGGTTATAAAAGCTTTCTCTTATATATCTGTTAAATCGCTCAACCTTGCCCTTAGTTTTTGCTCGATAAGGTCTACACACTTTTAATCGAAAACTATAATGTTTTGCAAAATCCAGCATACCTTTATTAAAACGGTGTATGCCAGGACCATATGTATCTCTATCCAGTATTATTGTCATAAAGTACTTCTTCCGGTACTCCACCAAAATAATCAAATGCCCGCTTATGGCATTCTATTAATGTTACAAGCTTCTCATTGGTAACAAATTCTACATAGCTTGCTCTACTAAATCCTAATGTAGCCACAAAAGCTGAGAGAGGATTTTTTCCCTTACGAAATTCTATCCAGTCAACTTGCATCTTTTTGCCAGAAGCAGTCTCAAATCTTATCATATCCTCCTGTTTAGCTGCTGGCTTTATACTTCTTAGATAATCTCTGAGTTGGGTCATCCCGCCTGTGTAACCCAACTCCTTTATCTCTTGAAACAGTACAGTACCAGGTAGTGATACAGGATGGGCAGATTTTATTCTTTCACTCAAGTAGTCCTTATATGGGGCAAGCTTTGTTACCAACTTCGGTCTATCCTTATATTTAGGGCTACCATCATATTTAAAATATTTACGTACTGTATTTACTGATACTCCTACTTCTCTTGCTATACTTCTTAGGCTTTTACCATGTTTATTCAATATTTTTATTTCCATTATTTGCTCCAGTATTATCATTATTTATTACCTCCTTATCCAGAAGATATTACTTTAATACTGTATCAATTTTTATCCGTTGCTCTGTATCATTTTACTTCCGTTGCTAACATAATACCGGTTAGTTCGGTAATATGTGGTGCTATAGGCTCTTTTGGATCTTGATATTTATTAAATTCCTCAAGTATATTGTAAATACGTCCATCGTTCGTGTATTCAAATTTCACCATTCCAAGTCCTAAGATTTTATCAGTAACATAAGATAATCCAGTAGTTTCTGTATCTAAAAACACTCCTATTTTTTTGGCCTGTCATCAGGTATGCTATAATAATTCGGTTTATTGTATCGTTTAATCACTTTATATTGATTAGTATTATTTAATACATCTGCTATTTGATCTAAATGGTTAAACATAGTATTTTATTTCAAAATATAAATTAAAAACTTAATTATGCACATAATTTATTCAAATTTAAGAAAAATATATATGTTGTTATTAAAAAGCTAAACTTACACTATGTTATAGCAAATATAATGCCTATCCTACAATCAGTATTTTTTGCCTTGGTGATTTGTCTCATTTTCGTAGTATTTCCAATGTCGCTGCTGCCAGGCGGTTATACTATCTTTAAGACCTGGATAACCTTGATTATCTGGGTAACTAGCTGGCCAGTATTTTTTACAGTAATTCATTGTTTAGGGATGATTAGCCTAGCTGGTAAAGGCGTGAGTCACCTTACTGGTTTAAATATCTTATCACAAGGAAGTTTTTCAGAAATGGTGCTGCATGAGTTTGCAACGTTTCAGATGTTAGCTGCCTCAGTTCCAATGTTATCCTGGGCAGTATTAAAGGCTTGTGCTCATGCAACTACTACTTTGGCCAATCAATTTTCTCCAGTACCTGTTGCAAGCAGTATCGGTAGCAGTATTGCTGATAATAACCTCTCTATGGATAATTACAACATCGGTAATAGAACAATTGCCCAGCAAAATCTTGCTCCCACTTTGCAAATAGCAGGAGGAATTATTGATGATGGAGGAATGAGGGTCACTGTTACTTCCAGTGGTAGGCAGGTGCTTACTCAAGCAGCTGACTCGCTGATTAACAATTACCGCTCCTCTAAATTGTTGCAGGATAGTTATCAATCTCAGTTTATGAGTTCACAAAGTTATCTTGACTCATTAAATGATAGATATAGTGATTTAACTACTACAGGAAATTCTATAGCAACTGAAATAGGCAAGAGATTAAGCTATGAAGAGGCAAAATCTATCGGTATTACTGATAGTGAATATCTAGGCCTTGCAGCAGATGAATTCAGATAGCACCGCCGCTACTGATCATACTAGTAGTAGTAATAGGAAAGGCACTGGTACTAGTTCCGATATAGGCTTAAGAATACCTAGTATACTCGGAATAACAGTTACATCAACTAATCAACATGAGCAGGATAAAGGTAAATCAGTAAACCAACAGCAATCATATAATGAAGCATTGTCTAAGATTAAGAGTGCTACTAAAAATGGCAGACTAAGCAGTGCAAATAGTAATACACAGTCACTTAGCAATAATCTAAATAGTAATTTTTCTGAGCAACAATCTGTCGGACAAGAAATCGCCCAAACTAAACAAAATATGCAGCAATTAAGCTATAATATGAATTATATAGCACAAAATTCTTCTTCTATTGATCGTAATTTAAATGAACCGGTATTAAATGCAATAATTGCAAAAAATATTC
>NZ_LAOQ01000017.1:0-6609 GCF_000965185.1 Rickettsia argasii T170-B | reverse complement strand
AGCTAAATAATCCTTTTTTTCAGGATTATCTTCTATTTCATAAAGAGCTGTTACTAATGAAAAAATCCCGTTACATGGAATCTTTAATCCATGTACCATATTTTGAACCACATCTCTTTTAAATAACTCAGATTCTTTCAATTTATTATTTGCTTCTTGTAATTCTAATTTATATTTAATTATATCAATATAATTTGTGATCGTCGAGTTAATGATATTCTCTTCTTGCAGATATGGTATTAATGTGACAGATATAGGAGACAATTGAAGATTCCAATTTGTTTTAGTAAGATTAGTGATATTATCATTATCTTTTGGTTGATTTTGATTATTAATTGTCATAGCATTTCCTTGCTGTTAAAGTTAAGAAAACAGCTCAGAGGTTAAAGTGCTAAAATTTTGTTGTTTTTAACTTAGCCTCTGAACTCAGAACTGCACCATACAGCTCTTAACAAGGACAGATATCACCACAATTCTTTGAAGTACAGAGGATTTAAGAGCTTTTTTGACAGATTTTTATACAATTAGGCAAACAGCTGCACAAATGAGACAGTGCTAAATTAATATTGTTTATTATCTCAACTCTTTATCCATTACATATAAATCCAAAGTAGCATTAATTATGCTACAAAAACTATCAAAAATTCCTTTGAATATGGTATTTTGCTGGCATTTAAGCCTACTTTATACTATAATTACAGTATAAATATTTTAATAATAATTTCATGTCAGTAAAGAACTCAAACAAAACACAACCATTTCTACAATGGGTTGGCGGTAAAAGAAAAATAGTTGATCAATTAATTAAATTTATTCCTGCGAAATTAAACAACTACTATGAACCATTTCTTGGTGGTGGTGCTTTATTTTTTCATGTACGAGATAAATTTAAACAATGCTATTTATCTGATATTAACCTTGAGCTAGTCACGTCTTATAACGCAGTTAAGACAAACCCTGATGCAGTTAGTAAATTACTAGACTCACATAAAGCAAAACACTCTAAAGAGCATTATTATCAAGTGAGAGCTAATAATGATAGTAGTGATCCAATAAAAATTACTGCAAGATTTATTTATCTTAATAGATATTCATTTAAAGGTATTTACCGGATTAATATTGATGGCAAACCAGCTCAAACTTTCTCTGGTAGAAATTATAGTAAATCTGATATTGCATCTAGACTAAAGCAATGTAGCAGCTTACTTACTGGCACATCTATTTGTGCTATGGATTTCTCTTTCATTGAACCACAACAAAATGATTTTGTTTATTTTGATCCTCCTTATCATAAATCAGGTGAGAAGTTTTATACCAGATTACCCTTTGATGAAAATGAGCAAACGAGACTTAAAGATTTTGCTACAGAACTCAATGATAAAAATGTTAAAATAATGGTTTCTAATAGTAATACTCCCTTTATTAGAAACTTATACAAAAATTTTAATATTAGTATTATTAAGGTTAAATATTCCATGCCCGAGCACAATAAAATATCTGATGAAGTAGTTATTACAAATTATCAATTACCACAATAACTTAGTTATATTCAAACTTGATTAATTCAAAGCAATAATCTTGAGTCTTAAAAGCTTCTTCTAGATCTTGCATATGACGATTTCTAACATAGTAATCATTAAAAGCCGTTGTTGATTTAAGGATTACCTTGTTGTTGACTATATCTTCCTCTACAACTACTAATTTAGTTAATACAGCAAAATCAATATATTTGTTATAACGTTTAATGAGGAATTTCCTTACTTTATACCATATTGAATCAGGATTTAATTGTTTGCTTAGTTGCAATAGATAATCTTGTTTTTCATCTTCAGTATTATTCTGCTTCGCTTCAAGCTCAGCAAATGGTATGATTTGTAACTGCCCAATACTACTGCCATAGATCATTTGTACTTGCTGTAGTATTTTATCTTGTGCATTTTCTGAAAGCGTAATATTTTTAAGCAGTTTTATTTGATAGCTATTACCTACTACCCCAATAAATAAGCAGGAGCTTAGTAATTTATAAGCTGAATCAGGATCAAAACTACCAATGATTTTACGTTTTAACTGAGATTGCTTGCTAGTATCAAGGCTACTTTCTATCTTATCTAGATATTGCTCCTGAACTTTATACACATTGCTAGATTTAAACTGAAACTGTTGACAATTAGCTTGAGTAGTTTCTCTTAGTTCATTAGCTAAAGCTTTAGCCATGTAATTTAAAAATACTTTTTTATGACCAAAATGATGTTCTGGGTATTGTTCTGCTAGTTTCAATAAGAGCTTGTTAATAAAAGTAAGATTAAATTCTCGATTTGATTTTATCTGTAATAAATCAGCCTCTTCTTGGGTTAATGGATGGAAATCTGTTAATTTTTTTCTTTTGAACCAGCTTTTATGATTAACAGCATTAATTACTGAATTATTGCTATTTGATGGTGTAGAGTCATATTTTTTAGAGATTTTATTAATAACTGCTTGTAGTGCAGTATTAATCCTTGTAGCACCTGTTGTGATATTAGCACTAGAGAAATTAGTATTATCAGCTTGTTGTTGAGTGTTGCTTGAGCTTGTTATTTTGAATTGTAAATTTGTTTCAAGTTGTTGTTCTTGTAACTGAGTTTGGTTATTATGATTAAATATATTTTTTTCATTTTGAAAAAATGTAGATTTGCTAGATCTAGATTTATTAGATATATTTTTATTATTATCTATATATATTGTCTCATCCAAACTTTTTTGGGGTTGAGGCAAAATTTCTTTGGGTTTGACCCCAAAGTTTTTTGGAGTTGATGCAAAATTTTTTTCATTTTCAGAGGGTATTTTATTAGAAGCAGGTTGGAAATTTCTAGCCAGCTTAATACAAGGAGTATTACGGCATTTAATGCCATATTTAATGACTGTTGTGTTATACACTTGAATAAAGCCACTTTTTTGTAACTCAAACAGACATTGTCTTACACGTTCTTGACAAACACTTAAGTGTTCTTGAAAGAAATGATAAGTTTCCTTAAGTTCATCAATGCTATTATTATGATAGATTTGCAAGCGGAAGACTATAAGAGATAGTAGCTGTCTTGCAGTCTTACTTAATATCTTGCCATTATGAGATGAGAGATTACTCCATTCAGGAGGGATAAAATTACCAACAAAATTATAGAAAATAGTAGGATTATTATCACGCTCATTATGGATTACACAATCAGGAGTAAAACGTGAGCAGCATATAGTGTGCATAAGACCTCAACTTAAACATCAGGTTTAATCGAGGTAATAAGGCAATTAAAGCAGTATTTTTAAAAATGCGAGGAGCATATAAGCAGCATACAGAGTAGGGAGGTAAAATTAGCAGATTAAGAAAAGCTAGGAGATATGGTGGTGGGCGATAGAGGGCTCGAACCTCTGACCTTTACGATGTCAACGTAACAGTTCGTTTTTTTAGATATTATCTGAGCAATTTTATAAAAATAATAGTGCTGCATCACGCCTAGTGAAAGCCTTATATTCATAGCTACCTCTTCGATGTGTAAAGAAATAATTTTACTGTAGTTAACTTTGAATGACCTGTCAAATACTTATTAACATATACTAACAACTTACGCTGGCAGGAGAACATATGGAGCATTAATATTATCAACCATTATCTAATTTCGGTGATTATTCTTATATGATTTGCTATCATAGCCAAAGCATATTATAACTTTAGTTATCAATGCTCTTATGAGGTATTTATGTCAGTAAAATCTTTATTCTTTACTAGAGAAGCATTAAATAACATTAAAATCCCAACAGAAAAACAAAATATATATAGAGATACTAAAGAAAAAGGATTATTTTTAATAGTATCATACGGTGGCAGTAAGACATTTTATCTTGGTAAAAAAATTCAACAATTATACCAAAAAATCAAGATAGGGCGTTTTCCAGAACTATCTATTACTGAAGCAAGAACAAAAGCATCTGAATTAAAGGGGGAGATTGCAAAAGGATATAATCCTGCTGAAGAAAGAGCCAGATTATCAAAAGAGCTTACCTTTAAGGATTTTTATGACAAATACCTTAATGAATACAGTAAAATTAATAATAAAAGATGGAAAGATTATGCTGCTTCTGTAGATAGATATGCAAAACATTTATATCCTAGAAAAATATCCACCATTCAAAAAATAGATATTCAAGAGTTGTTTAATAATTTAACTAAAACTGGTAAATATGGAGCTAATAGATTTCTTGAAATATTAAGTCCTGTATTTAGCAAAGCAATAGAATGGGGATTAATTAAGGTGAATCCCGTTATTGGGATAAAGAAACATCAGGAACAATCTAGAGACCGTTATTTAACTAGAGAAGAAATACCACAGTTTTTTACAGCAATAGCAGAAGAGAAAAACCAGGTAATGAAGGATTTTTTCTTAATAGCTTTGTATACATCAGTTCGTAAAGATAATTTACTTACTATGAAATGGGAGCAAGTAAGTTTTACTGACAAACAATTGTATCTTCCAGAAACTAAGAATGGTGATCCCCACCGTTTACCTTTATTAGATCAGGCAGTAGAAATATTAAAAGCCAGGAAAGAGCAATCTGATAGCATTTGGGTATTTCCAAGTGAGAGCAGCAGTAGTGGTCACCTGCAAGAACCAAAGAAAGCATGGAAGAGGATTTGTAAAAAAGCAGGAATAGAAAATTTAAGGATCCATGATTTAAGGAGAACAATACCAAGTTGGATGGCAATGACTGGAGCAAATCAATATGTAATAGGACAGCTTCTAAATCATAGAGATCCAAGATCAACGGCAATTTATACTAGACTTGCCACTGATACTGCTCGAGAATGTATGCAAAAAGCCATTAATGAAATGATCTCTACGGTTAAACAGTAAGAAGTCCATCCACCAGTGTACCAAGCAAAGGGCAAATCTTTGTCATCTATTTTGCGAAGATATTTATATCATATTTTGATCTTAAATTCCAGTTTCAAAATAGGTCTAATGTTTGAATATCATTAAGTAAATCTATTATATGGCAAAATAGTTTGTATAGGGATAGCATAATTTTTTTGATAAATACAAGATTGTAAAAAATTTAGTTCTGATTCCATATTATTCTCAATAATTTCAACCATCCATGCTTTATAATTTTCCTGTGGATGGGTAGACCAACGATATCCTCTAGACTTTAATAAATCCTTAGTCTCATAGGGTGCATTTTTAGCCCAAACTTTAAATCTTGTTTTATGACAATTCATGAGTAATTGTTTCAATACTAATTCTTTAGAAACGGGTAGATACTGTGATAGTAAATGTAACCCTGCAAGGCAATCTATAACTGCTCGGTGTCCTTCATAAAAGAAATTATATTTATATGCAAGATATTCCAATTTTTGGCTTTCTATTTTTTCATATTTCCAATCTATGTCTACTCTAGAACAGCCCCAAATTTGGGGTGTCAGATCTGGAAATAATTTATTAACCCACCAATTAAATACCTGACTTAAGAGGCATATTTAACATTATCAGCTTGGAATAATTTTTGTATATGTTTAGGATTGTTCTGTAAGCAACGTAAATAAGATTTAAGATTGTGTTTTAACTCATCTTTTGTAAGAGGTATATCTTTTCTATTTACATTGCTTTTTAAGTCATTATTTAAGTATTCATCTGGATTATGTTGTGGAGTATAAGGAGGCAAAAAAAACAAAGAAATTTTATCTTTATGCTTATTTGTCCAGTTGTATACTTTTTTACTATGATGTACTTTTAAATTGTCTAATATTAAAAAGATCTTCCTTTTTGCATATTTAACTAATCTTCTTAGAAATTCTATAAATATATCTGTTTTTAGTGTATCTTCATATAACATGAACCTTAGTTTTCCATTGTTCGTAACAGTTGATATCATATTTATAGTAAATCGTTTTGATTTATGAATAACTACGGGTGTTTTGCCTTTTAAAGAATAGCTTTGTAACACCTGACATTCTGATTTTATTCCCACTTCATCACCCCAGTGTATTTCTGCTTGTTCCATTTGTGCTTGTTTTACTATTGCAGGATATTTTTCATCTAGCCATACTTGAACTTGTTTTGGCTGTTGTTCATAAGCTAATTTCTTTGGTTTTTGTGCAGTATATCCCCATCTTCTTAAATATTCTCCAATCGTGCTTAATGGTAAAAAGAAACCACAGTATTTTTTAATTAGGGTATTAATAGATTTTCTTGACCATAGTGCAGATTTAATATTGTGATCTTCTGGTCTAGAGTTATTTATATAATCTTGTATTTTTTTACACAGCATTTCGTTTATTATTCTTTTTTCTCCTGTCTTTCTTCCTCTAGACTTTCCAGTTACTGCATATTTATCACCTCTTCTTCTTTTGCTCACCCAGTTATTAATAGTCTGACGTGTTACTCCTATAAGACTTGCTACATCTAATTGTTTTTCTCCTTTATCAATTGCTCTTAATGCAACTTTTCTTAAAGCTGCTTGTGCACTCGTTGATAATGTCCTAAAATCTTCTTTTTTTAGCATGATTTTATTCTAACATTATACTTTAGTATTTGCAATTATTATGTCAGGTATTTAATTGGTGGGTTAATAACGCATCAT
>NZ_LAOQ01000016.1:0-7644 GCF_000965185.1 Rickettsia argasii T170-B | reverse complement strand
TCATTCGTAATCGTTTGGGGTAGCATTTCATAGCTATTAATCTTGAACTGATTTCTAACTTTCTCGACATCACTATCAAGACGCTGATACACTATGTTTTCTAGCTCTTTTGCAGATGCATGAAGCTTAACCGCTTGTCTATGACGTGACATGAGTACCAAAAATGCCTCATATCCAATAGAGCGGTCAAAATATATATGCATGCGGTCCACTGTTTCACCTTGCAATTTGTAACCAGTTAATGCGTATCCATGATTTAACTTCACTCGTCTCTTATTGTTAAAGGCATCTAAAAAAGTATTAATCTCAATTATATCCTTTGAGCCATCTGCTTTATGGACTAAGACCCGTAAAACCCCATCACCTTTACTATTTGCACTTCCTCCAAAAGGATTTACTGATAATATTGTACCAACTTCACCATTACTAATACCGTATCTTAAACTATTCTCTTCAAATACTATTTGATCGCCTTTCATCAGAGGTAGCATTCTACCGCCACTGCTAATTTGCACTTCAGCTCCTTTTAATGCTCCGCTATTTTTTAGCTCATCTCTTACTCGGGCGTTAAACTCAGCTACCTTCTCATTCGTATATGCTCCAATTGCTATACTTCTAATCGCTATTAAATCATCTCTCTTAAGACTATCTATTTGCTCAGTATATTCTTTAGCAAATGACGTTACTAAGCTGGTTTTAGCTTCCTGCTCATTATCTTTAATGTTAAATACGTCTAGTTTTCTATAGATCTCGATTGCGTCATGCATGGCAAAGCGTCCCATAGCCTCAGTAGCTTGTCTGTATTCTAACCGCTCTTGTCTTCTTACTTCGGTCAGCTTAACTCCTCCTGCAATCTTACGAGCTTTGTTAAACGCCCCAGTCATACCAACAGCTGTAAACTGGTTGTTATCACCGACTAACACTAATTTAGCCTTAGCTCTCAAGACTTCATGTGCTAAATAATCCATATTAGCAAGCTCTATCATACTTGCCTCATCGGCAATCAGTACTGTTTTGCTATCAAGCACATCAGAACGTAAAAAGTTTAATACCGAGTCACAACCAATAGATTTTAAATATTCCTCTTCCTCATAATATTTGCTGCTTAAATCTATCTTGAAGTCCCCTCCTTTGGATTCCACGATTTTCTTACGCAGCAAACTCGTATTATCTGCCTTAATGCCTGCATTGCGGCTTAAAACCTTAGCAGATACACTGCTTGGTCCAGTACCTACTACTTTAAAACCAGCTGCTTTGTACTGACGTACTATCTCTCGCATCACGAAAGTCTTACCAGCTCCGGGATTCCCTTCAAGTACGCTAATATCAGAGCCGTTGCAGACTGCGAGGATTGCTTTGATTTGCTCGTCACTAAATGCATGTTTCTTGCTGCCAACGAAGAGCAACCTATCTTTGACACTCTTACTCTCACCAATATTGTTGCAGCTAATGTCCAGATTATGTTCTTCTTTTATGTTTAATTCCTCTATAGCTGATACGTATCTCAGCTCTAAATTTACTCTAGATTTTAATGCATATAGCGTTTTACCAGTCAAATCTTTTTGGTCCATCAGCTCTATCTTGTCAGATAGTAAAAGCTGATTGTAGAGCCTTAAAAACTCCTCGCCGTATTCTTTGTTTAAATGCTCAATAGATGAGTTGTTAGATGTTCTGTTTGTGTGGTTGATATCTGTATTTCGCTCTTTGGTTCCTGCAGTAATTGCTACGGCATCATTTGCTATATTTTGTGCTGTGTTCTCACCGCCTACCTGCTCCTGCACAAGACCTTTGCTAAACTCTCTAATAGCTTCTTGATCCTTTGCAATATCACTATCTTTTGATACTAAATGCACCATCAATGCATCCGATAATGCTATAGCTATATCTTCCTTAGTAAACACTGGTTTCGTATATGAAATACAACCAAATACTATTTCAGGATTTTCATATATCTTCTTTGCATTCTCAGCTATTATCTCTTTGTTTTTTGCCTCAAGCTCAGTAGCCTTCATATAATGAGCAGGACCTTTGTGACGTGTTGGTATTTGATCTATTCCGAGTGCCTTATATGACTTTTCGCTAACTTCCAAATGCAAGCCTGCTTCCTTATATACTTTGTTGATCTCGACCGCACATTGATGCCTTAGATTATTAAGAAATTTAATGCTGCTTGTGAGGTCTCGATCCTTTCTATCAAATACTACTACGCCATTCTCTAAACGCTTCACGTTTCTGCTTAAATATTGAAAATGTACATGTGGATTCTCGGGATTATCGTAATGTATATTTACATCGCAAACTATGCCTCGTGATACTATATACTGCCTTGCAAACTCTTTTACTAATCTAATATTTTCTTCCTTACATATTTCCTTGGGTAATGCAAATTCAATTTCTACCCCTGTTATAGAATCATCCCGTTTTTCTCTTGCTTCTGCCGCATTCCATAATTGCTCTCTATCTTGTAACCATGCAGTGTCTTCAAAGCCTTCAGGAACAAATATCTTGCTATATACTACACCTTGCTTTTTTGTAAAATCATAAGTAATACTTATCTCTTCACCAGTTTCTCGATCAATGGTTTTATATACTAATTTACTGGCAGAAATATATGCAGCTTTAGCGACAGCATTTTGTCCTTTGCTTCTTTGTATTGATGATTTATGGAAGTGGTAGGAAGCCATGTAAATTTTAAAATTAAACCTAATAACCAGTTTACGAATATTTTACTACTCACTGAGCGCATGACATTTTGTGAAACAAAATGTTTAAATGCGCTCTTACGAGAATGCTACCACTATATCATACTACACAATTTCCTCATACTACTTTTTTCTTGTATTCTGCTCAAGGGAGTTAAGGGGGCTGGCTGCCCCCTTAACTGATCCCCCGCTATATCTGTAAAAGAAATATGTGTGATGTTTGTTTTTATTTGACTATATATCTTTTTTGTTGGTATACTAATTTAGTATTAAGTACTTAGATTAGCTTGAAATTTTAAATTAAGGATAACTATGGCAACAAAAGCACTTGCAACAGCTACTAAACTTGCTAATTTACAGCAACTTAAAAAAGAACGTATTGCGAAAATAGAGGCACAACTAGAGACTCAGCAAACTCAGTTGCTTCAAAAACGCAAAGAAGAGTTGTTTAATATATTTAAAACATGTAATGCTCTAACTATTGACGATAATTTGCTGATTGGATTTTTGAAGTTTGTTAAAAACTCAGATAATAAAAATCTTCCAATCTTGAATGAGTTTAAAAGTTTAGGGGGCAAAACTAAAATGCCCAGTAAGCCAAAATCAGCAGACGTCAAAACTGATTAAACTAGTCACAAAGAAATTATGGTATACGCGTATGCAATTACAAAAAGCAGTAGCCTTTGATCGTAAATCTGACGCTAGAAAAAAGATTATGTTAGGCGGATTATTTGTTAAAGCTGGACTTGATTATTTGCATCCTGATAATGCTCATATTCTCTACGGCATGCTGCTTGATTGTAAAGAGCAATTAATACTAAATCCTAAAATTATTGATAAATGGAAAACTAAAGGGCAATCACTCTTTATAAAATAATTATTAACTATATAAATCAGCTTCTTATATGCAGAAATTCTTCATCACTCTTGGATTACTTATAACCACCATTGGGCTTGTTTGGCCTCTTATATCACATCTTAAACTTGGACGCCTACCAGGTGACTTATTCTTTCAAAAAGGTAACTTCTCTTTCTTCTTACCCTTAACCTCTTGCCTACTCCTTAGTGTCTTCATCTCTTTACTCTTATTCCTATTCAATAAATATTTCTAACATTACACACATCTATATAAATTTCTGTATCATCACAACATTTATGCTATAATAATTTACATACACTTTTTACTAGGATACAAATGCTTTTAAAAATGCGATTTAGTAAAAGAGATCAGAAAATACAATGACTATCAGGTTATAAGGATTTGCAAGCATGACTAATGAAGAGGATAATCAGAGGCAACAGCAAACAAGACCTAAGTACAAATCATGATGCTAGCGATACTTCCGAGCGTCCAAGACATGATGCTCTTATTCGCAAAGCTCTAGAAATCCGTTAGTGGCTAAAGAGTTCTTTGAGATGCATCTGCCTCTTAAGATTAAAGCTATGTTTTCAGCTCATACCCTTAAGATGGAAAAAGAAAGCTTTGTTGAAGCAGATTTGAAGCACTCCATATCTGATATTCTATTTTCAGCTAAGTTTAATGACGAAACCGGTTATTTATGGATTCTTTTAGAACATCAAAGTACTCCTGATCACTTCATGGCTTTTAGACTCTTTAAATACATGATGGATATTATAGCAAGACATTTAACCTTAAACCCGAATTGTAAACATTTACCATTTGTATATCCTTTGGTATTTTACAATGGAACTAAACACTATAACTCCCCTAGAAACTTTTGGGACTTATTTAGAAATAAACAATTAGTACAAGATATTTGGAATAAAGACCACCAGCTTATTAATGTTCATGATATTCCTGACGAAGAGCTAAAGAAAAAAACTTGGGCAGGAATACTGCAATTCTTCATGAAACATATACACGAGCGAGATTTACTAAAAAGATGGTATGAAATAGCTGATCTATTGCCTCAAATTTCTCAGATGAATATCGGTATTGATTATCTAGAACTAATTCTAACCTATACATTGATTAAAATAGAAAAATCTGATAAAATAGAACTTGAAAAAATGCTAAAAAGCCGTTTAAATACTGAACTTGGAGAAAAACTTATGACTAGTCTTGCTCACCACTGGGAACAACAAGGTGTAGAAAAAGGTATGCAGCTCGGGGAAGCTAAAGGCAAACATGAAGCTATGACATTAGTAGCACAAAACCTATTAGCTCAAAATATAGATATTAAAACTATCTCTGTTGCTACTGGGCTTACTATTGATGAAATAAATAAACTCAAAAACAGCTAGTGAACATATTATGCAAACAGCAAAATCTACATTAAAACTTAAAGTACCAGTCAGTATTGTTGCGCCAATCCTTAAGAAACAAGTAGTCACCTTTGATAAGCAAGCATTAGAAAATAAACCTGTTAATATTAAAGTTACTAATGATAGTAAACCGCATTCTACTAAGAGCAATAAAGCACAAGAAAGTAAAATTTCTAAAGAATAAATCAAAGCAGAAAAAGCCAAAGCTTTAGCTGAAGCACAAAAAGAAGCTCTTAAAGCTAAACTGGCAAGATGGAAAGATGAATCTAAACAAATCTTAAAATTACTGCAATCAAAATATCCTCTATGCTTTTCTATCCCAGCAAAGCTTCTTGCTATAGGTATAAGCAAGGAAGTTATAGAGTACGAGAAAGATAATTTTTCAAAACAACAAATTAATAGGTTCTTTAGAAGATATTGTTCTGATTATAGATATAAAAAACTCCTTGTTGAAGGAGCTCAGCGTTTTAACTTAGATGGTACACTAGCAACTTTAGTTACTAAAGACGAAGTACCTCCAAAAACTAGTAAATTCTCTAACCTTAAAAAATCATTATCTACATAAATTGTCTGATCACTTGACAGACATTCTTGTAGAACATGAGCCTTGCTCATTTCCATCTATATTGTTATAACAATTTTATTAGGAACTAAAATATGCAATCAAAAAGCTTATACAATAACGCTATCCTAGGAGAACAAAATACAGATTCAAAAATAGATAGCAATATTACCCCTAATTATAAAAAGAGACGTGACATATTAAACAAAATAGTCACAAATCACATAGCAAAACAACAACAAAAATTAACACAAAAAAACAAATCTATAGCAAGATAAGTTAATTTTTTACTAAGTTATTAATATAATATTAACTTATACTTAACTTAACATTATCCGCAAAACATGTGTTTCCCGTATATACTCATATCTACCCATTTACAAATCATTAAAAATAGACTAATCTTATACGATAAACACTATCGTATTGGTTGATAGTACGACAATTAACAAAATAAGGTTTCTAGTACATGTTAGTCGGATATATGAGAGTCTCTAGTGAAAATGATCGCCAGGTCTTTGATCTCCAATATGACGCACTCATTAAAGCAGGCGTAGACCCAAGACATATTTTTCAAGATAAGGTAAGCGGAGCAAATGATAATAGAAAAGGGTTGCAAGAAGCTCTTGATTATCTTAAAGAGGGAGATTGTCTCATTGTATGGAAATTAGATCGGTTAGGACGATCATTATCTCATCTCATTACCCTTATTGATGGTTTTAAGCAGAAAAATATTGGCTTTAAGTCACTTACTGAGCAAATGGATACTACAACGCCCCATGGTGAATTCTTGTTTAGTGTGTTTGGAGCTCTTGCTCAATATGAACGAGCACTGACTAAAGAAAGAATTATGGCAGGTTTGAAATCTGCTAAACAACGTGGCAAAACCGGTGGAAGACCAAGGGTTATCTCACCTGAAAAAATGCAAGCTATTAACGAAGCCCTGAAATCTGGCACAAGCAAAACTGCAATATGCCGGACATTCAATGTTAAAAGAACTACTCTCTATGATAATTTAGAGAATATCCACCGTTGTCTGTGAGGGTAAATCTTGACTGAAATATGAAATGTGTAGTAGTTATAATCAGTACATTAGGTTGCATACAAAATAATCAGGATAAAGAACTATTATGGAAGATTTAAGTTGCTGGCAAGAAAAATTTGAAGCATGTATTTATGCTAAAAAGTTATTGGATAAAGTGATTTATCTCAACAGTATAGTCAAAACCCCACCAATAGATGTTGTAGAAGTAAAGAAGGCAATCTATTACGCCAGAAAGTATCATGGAAGTCAGATGCGTCAATCTGGTGATCCTTACTACTCTCATCCAATTGAAGTGGCTTATATGGTATCAGATTACTTATTTAGAACTGATATTATAGTGACAAGCGTACTACATGATACTATAGAGGATACCGCTCTTACTCAAGAAGATATATCACAACTATTTGGAGATAAAGTAGCAGCTCAAGTTATGGATTTAACCAGGATTAAAGAGAACGGCATAAAGATTAGTGCTGCTGAGGCAGTAGAGATATTGTATAAAGAAAAAAAATATGATGTACTGCTAATAAAGCTCTTCGATAGACTACATAATATGCAAACAATAGGGGCTAAATCTCCTAAAAAAATTAAGAAAACTATAGCAGAAACTATAATATATTTTTTTCTTGTTGGTCAATACTTCAGTCTATCTCAATTTACACATGAGATAGAAATATTATCTACTAAATTTTCTAATTCTTTGTATTGCAGCAGTACACATTTTTCATTTAATGTGTATAATTTGCCTTTGTTAAATTTTCAAAATAATTTAATCCCCACCAATATCCTAGACAGAAAGGAATAAAAATTAGTAATATACCATAATTATTCAGATATTTTATAAGGTAAATAAGTCCAAAAGATGTTAATGGATACATCATAGCTCTTGATAAAGCATATGAAAAACTAGTATATGTGAAACGTTTTAAAATAGGAAAAGATTTAATAAAAATTGGTACAGCTGGCGATTGTCTTGGACCGAATATAATTAAAATTGACTGTAATAAAAATAGCTCGAATACTGTTCCTAAATTAGTTAAGAAAAATGG
>NZ_LAOQ01000015.1:0-7741 GCF_000965185.1 Rickettsia argasii T170-B | reverse complement strand
ACTATATGGCATGATAAGGTTGTAGGTTATATTAGTAAGAAAGGTAACATCTATGCATTTTATAAAAAATACTGTTATGGGGTTAGGGCACGAATTGAAGCTCAAATTTCAAGAATTAAGCGATGTATTGGTTCATCTCTATTAACTAAAAAAATAGCATTACAAAAATGCGAAGCCACTGTTATTGCTAATATTATAAATTTATGGAATTCATTTGGTCAATGCACTGCCGTAAAAATAGGATAATTCCGTCCAAAAAACCCCAATAGATACCCTTCCGAACAAAGTCTAATAAATAATGTTTCTAGATCCCCTTCAGGAAAATATAAACTGATCATTCCCCTTTGTCTTAAACTTTGATTATATTGTGACCAGTTTGTTACTTTATACTTTTGTTTATCTCTTTTCCTAGGTAAACCTGCTCTTACTCGTTCCTTGTATGGCATTATCAATTTATTGTTAATCTAATCCAATATATTATATATAATTCTTCCTATACTTCACACTTATTTATTACACCCTTCCGAACAAAGCCCATAACAACTAACTTAGAAAATCCAACACGTGAGCAAATAGAGAAAATTGTTAGGACACGTTGGTCTATAGAGGTTTATCATCGAGAATTAAAACAAACTTGTGGTATTGAACGCTGTCAGGCACGCACGGGTCGAACTCAAAGAAATCATATTTGCATTGCCGTATTTGCTTGGCTTGATATGAACAAAAGGAGGATATATGAAAAAATTACTTTATATCAACAAACTTGGGAAGTTATAAAAACATCAATTCAGAACAACATTAGATGGCTTTTAACTGATACACAATTTTGCTAAGTGCGAAACTCCTGATTGCCACAGTCTAAAAGCAATCCAGTAATCGCTACTAGATTGATGCTCTATCAGAACGTATACGTACGCTTTGTCATGATCTATATTATTAGTAGTACTATCTTTAATAGTATCTTTTTTTAAAGAAACAGAGTACACGACATCGCTGAGTCTCTTTCTTAAGTCTTCAGTAACAAAGCTTTCTTTCTCTATTTTAATACTACTTAGATTAATCTTATTCTTAAAGGATACTGGCAAATAATACTCTAGAAACTCACGAGCAGCAACAGGCTCACTCATGACCTTTTTAAATAGCTCATCATGCCTTGGGCGCTCGATATTGTCGCTAGCAACACTAGAATCGCTATTTGTACTTATGTCTGATTGATGTTGATGATTAATATGCTTTTCATTAGTCATACTTGCAAATCCTTATAATCTCATTGTCATTGTATGTTCTAACTCTCTTTCTAGGCGTAGCTCTTTAACTTCTGCTTTTACCTTATCAAAGGTTATAGCTATTTGCTTCTCATCTACAAAGCTTGGTACATTATTCTGCCTCTCGTGCTTTATATATTTAAGCGGAGTAGATAAATCACTTATTACTTTGGTATCAATACTTGGTTGATAGTCCCTTTGGAGGTACAAACCTCCATCTTCCAGATGGAGAAGCTTTAGCTTGCCATGTGCGCCATGATGCGTTAGCATCATAAGCACTATGACACATTACAGCAGGAAATCACATACAGTTTACTATCATCGCTATCACATAGTGTGGATTACAAAGTATCGATATAAGGTATTAACTTACGATATAAAAAAGAGGGTTCGAGAAATTATTGCACAGGTAGCAACAGAATTAGGTATTAAAATAGAAAATGGAGTAGTATCAAGCGATCATATACACATTTTTGCTAATATTCCACCTCATATAAAAATCTGTGAATTTGTACAAAAAGCGAAAGGCAGATCTTCAAAGAAGATGCAAGAGGAATTTCCAATATTAAAAAAAGTACTGGGGTAGACATTTGTAGGCACGGGGTTACTTTAGTGCTACTAGTGGTAATGTGACTGATGATATAATTAATGAATATATTAATAAGCATACTGATGCACATGAATCAGATATGATTTCTAACATAAGACTCGAATAAGCTTTAGCTTGATATGCGACTTCTAGTCGCTATAATCAAACTTTCATTTCTCAGATGAAAGTGGTTGATTATATGACCAAGAAATGGGTTATGCCGATTCCAAACTGGAACGCAGCTATGGCTCACTTTTTGATAAATTTGAAGGTAGAATTTAAGCCCTATGAAAAATTTACACACTTAATTAGAAAGACTTAGTTTTGTATTAAAAATTTTCATTTTTTTATTACTAGCAATAATCTGTGTTATTTGATAAAATGAAATCTAAAAGCAAGGGAAAGTTATGAATAATATTAACGCTAAGTTTTACATACCATTAGTGTCACTACTTGGTATATTCATTTATTTACTAAATTATTTTAATAAAATATCTCAGTGTTCTTTAGTATTTGTGTTTTTAGCTATAACTACCAATATTATATCTGAGTTATATGGTAGAAAGAGAGCTTTGATTACTGTAGCGTTATGTATAATAGTAAGTTGTGGTTTGTTATGGGACTTCAATTATTATATTCATGGTCGTGTTATTAAAGGAGTTGTTTTTGCATCTTTTATATCTGTATTATTATCAACATATTGTAGTACAAGTATATTTTCACAACTTAAGCCAAGATGTTCTTTGAATACAAGAAATTTTGCTAGTTTAATAATGTGTTCGGTCGTAGATGGTATTGTGATGTCAGGATTTTTTGTAAATGTATTCTCTACAAGTAAAGTTTTGTCGATATTTTATAAAGAAGTATTATATAAATGTGTATATTCATTAACAGTTTATATATGTATATTTTTAGGATTATTTTTAGTTCAAAAAGTATATGGTAATAATGGGAGTGTCCACGAACTGAAAAATTTTGGTTCTGTTGCATCTAAGCATCATATCCAGTAAAAGTTTAGACCAAAATCTTAGATTTTAGATGTTATTATGCCATTAGGCACCGTCATATATGGACGCCAAAGTAAAAGCAAGAACAAATAGAAAAAGTCCGTCCGCCAAAATTTAAAAAAATATTACTTGTGGCACTAATTTCCAAAAACAAGGCGATTTTAGAGCAAATTACTATGATTTTGAGGGCTAATTTCAAATTTTTGTATCAAAAAACACACTATTTCCCAAAACGTACTCAATTTATCTTATTACCATTTTTTCGTATTTCCATAAGCTTTTGATATAAAACCTTTCATTTTCTTATGGATTTTACTATTACTTTTTGCCTTAAAACCCTTTAATCTATGGGACTTATAGAGTTTTGGCGGATGGACAAAAAAAATTATAGTAATTTAATAATATATATCCTATTTTTTTGGCTATATTTTAATTGTTATTAAGTTAGGACATTTTATGCTTACTGGTTTTCAATTCCGTGCTGCCAAATCATTATTGGAATATTTACAATAATTTATCTATCTCTCTACAAATTATTTCTCTTATTATTCTTTGCTGACTTTTATTAGTCTGTTCAGAAATATATTTTATTTTTAATAAGTAAACTTCTGATAATTTAACTGTAAATACTTTTTGCACATCATTGCGTATTAGGTCATTTTCCCAAGGTAATACCACTGGTTTATTATTTGTACTTTTACTTTTTTTGTACTCCGCTTCTAAAATAAACTCTTCTATAGATTTTTTAGCGGGTGGGTGTATGCTAAGCTTATTCATTTTTACTAAATATCTCCTCATATAACATTGTAATTTCTTTTATTGCCTTATTATCTTTAGCATCTAGTTCTACAATTGATAATCCTGACTTTGCAGCTTTTCTATAACATATACGTTCTTTTATGATTGATTTTGATAAATTTAAATGATCAAAATCATTTAAGATACTTAATGCTTCATCCACCTCATTAATAACAGGATTCGTCGAAGCTCTGTTTATTAAAATGTATGATTGTAGACTCGTATTAAAACTTTGTGCCTGTGCTACTAAATCATTAATGATACTTAATGTCCAAATATCAAATTGTGATGCTTGTACTGGAATATACATAATATCTGCTACTGTCATTGCTGCCCTTAATTCAATACTATCCCTACCCCCAGCATCTATTATTATATCCTCATATCTATTACGCAGATCTCTAATATCTGATGCTAAGTTAGTCCCAAATTTTTGTATATTTGGTATTCTTGTAATGATATTACGTAAATCTCTGATATCGGACCATGCACTTGCACTACCTTGTTTATCAGTATCAACCAATAATACATCATGTCCCGTTTGCATTCTTATCGTCGCTAAATTGGTGGCAATGGTCGTTTTACCAGTACCTCCTTTTTCTCCACCTATTAATACTATCATTATATTCTCTCTAATGCAGTTATAATAACAATACATAACATGTTATGTATTGTTATTATAAAACATGTTATAACAATTGTATATATCTTTGTACGTAATTCTAGTAATATCCATATACCACCCACTTAACCCCACATCCTTCGCTAATTCTCCTTATCACATGCGAATAGTTATTTTTGACCCAATCCGCCATGAACCTTGTGGGCACGGTTAGGGTCAGTGTTTTAGTTTCCCTGCATTCTTTAGCCTCTGTTTTAGAAAACCAAACCGCATCTATAGCCTCCCCTAATTCCTCAATTAGTCCATTTCGTATTTGGTTCCATGCTGTGTTTTCTTCTATTGTATTTAGTTCCTTACTACTTTCTAAAATTCCAATATCTTTGCTATTAGATATAATAGCAGATACTGCCGTTTTAGGATATTTCATTTCCTTGTTTACTCCTATTGCTATCTCTTTTTTCTCTCTACCCCTTTCAGCATCTCCTACATCCTCAGGCTTTACATCTCCAACAGCAGTCACATAATATCCATTAATGCCATATACTGCTTCTAGTTGCTCACTTAATATCTCTATTTGTCGCTCGCTTAAATCTAGATGACTTGGAATTAATGCAGTAATAAAGCTATTATCGTAATTTGTTTTGAATTCTACCTGTGTTAGTATTTCATATGCCACATTTGTACTAAATCTTCCTGCTATCTTCTTCCTTACCTGCATTTCTTTACTAGTATCAAATGAATTCTCTATTTGGTTTAGATATTTCTCTTTTCAAGTAAGTTTTTCTCTTCTGCATTGATGTTACAGCTGAACCTGAAGCCAGCGTAATTAACACGCGGCCCTTGGTGTTTTTCATGCTTGAGTATCTGTCCCATGTAGCTTAAAAATGTAAATTTGTTCTTAAATCTCTTTTCAGGATATTTGATGTATAGCTTCAACAGTAATTGATTCACAAAGTTATTACTGAACTCTCTATTTGCTCTAAAGTTGAGTATACTTACGTCTTTTTCTGAGAGTGGGTAGAAATGTCTTAATTCCTTATATTCAGATATATTTTTAATGGTTCTTGCAGCAGACTCAGAGGTAGTATTGGAGCAAGGTTGTTTAGTATCAATAGAATCTTCAAAAGAATTATTATAAGATTCAGATGGAAACGAGCTTTGCTCGTTTCCAAAAACCTTTGCTTTGTAGCTTATTGATGAATTTTTTGTTTTTGGTGATATTTCGGTTGTATTTGCAAAATTATTCAAAGATCTTTTTTTAAGATTCAGATAATTTGCATCTATATAATCTATATTTTTAATAATACTATTCTTTAATATAAGGTCTTTATTATATAATTGACTAAAATCAGTGCAAGTAGGGTCATATTTAGTGCATTCCCATTCTTTAGGGGATTCCAAGGCTTGATTATCATTGCATTCTACCCTAGTGTGATCGTCAATTACTGCTTCTTGTGTATGCTGATTATTGTGCGTGGTGATGAAGGGAACATTAAGCACTGATATCTGCCATAATGATTTATCCACTCTACTGTTATAATCTTCTGTATCTTTTATGCAAAATCGCTGTTTAGAGATAAGATTATTCTCTTCTAAAGTCTTTAATGCTTTAGCTAGACTATTTCTATGTAATTTAAGCTCTTTTTGTAATTCTTGATATGATGTAACAATAGAGTATAAATTATGAGTTAATGCATTATCAGAATCATCATAATTGTACTTATTAGCAGAAGATTTGTAAATCTTAGTAAAAAGATAAAGCATTATAACTTTAGATGTTGCAGAAATGCTACAATTAGAATTTAATTGTTTTAAGAACTGATAAGGCACTCTTATAAACATCTTAGTTTTTTCGAGATGTTGTCTTTTACCTTCTAAAGTAGGTATAAAGGTTTTATCTATAGAATCTAAACTATTTGAGTTATTTTGGTGTGTTGCTTCATCATTTACTTCACATAAATCAAACCTATCAGGCTCATACTTAAGATCATTAAAAACCTTGTCAGGTATTGTTGTGGTAATAATGTTACGATTATTCTGTCCTTTATCATTCTTATCTCTATGCATAAGGAAATATCCTTTATCCTCTAGAGATTTTTGCAGAACAAACACTTCAGATTTAGAGCACGCAAGTCTTACTGCCCAGCTTTTAGCAGGCAGAGATACAGATCTATTACGCCTTTTAGAGGAATTAATATAAGAAAAAGAATCAGCTAAGATATAGTACATCTTCTCAAGTGAAGATAACTCTTTGCTTGATAATATATGAGATAAGATACACCCAGTTATTGGGATGTATGATTGATTCTTTGTGGTATCAAGGTATTGATGTATACCTATATCATCACTTGGTAACCCAAGTGGGTAAAATAATTGCATTTTATGCTCCTTTTATGGAGCCAAGAAATTCTATTACACTTGATTAATGACCAAATATAGGGTATGATGAGTTATACAAAAAGTACCACCTTTGTATGTATAACTAAGTAAATTTATTTACTTATATATCCATTATTTGGTGTTAAGAAGTCACGACTTATTTCTTAGCACCAATTTTAAGTAATCGTCATTAATCCACTCTAATATCTATTATTTTTGGCGTCAACTACTATTTTTGTTTTTTTTTCACTAAAATCTTTGGATCTTTAATTAGAGTAACAGTTAAATCATCAGGAAAAGTAATACCTAAATGCTCAAAAAATCTTCTGAGTACTGGTATTTGTATTTTGCTTGACTCTATATACTCCATATTGTTTTTATGTTCTAATAAACTAATAGATGATGAAGAAAGTTTCGTATAATGACTTAATTCATCTTGAGTTAACCCAGAAGCTATACGAGATGCTTTAAGCTGAAATCGTGTTAAATTTGTGTTATTAGATTGTAAAAAAGCATCATCTCTTTTTAGAGAAATGGTATGTTCTTTAGGAAAAAGAATATTTTTTTGCTCAAAGAAATCTTTGATCATTATAATATTATGAGACACACCACGAATATATTGAAGATTTTGTGTATTCGCAAAACGCACTAATGTAGTTTCATGTATTCCTATTACGTTAGCTATATCTCTGAATGTATATTCCAATAATGATTTGGCAGCACGGAATTGAAAACCAGTAAGCATAAAATGTCCTAACTTAATAACAATTAAAATATAGCCAAAAAAATAGGATATACCAGAAAAAAGTAATTGTATATGTAATAACATGTTATTACATATACATACATATATTGTTAATACATAACATTATAATAGTTATATTGGTTGTGATCTCCCAATCATATAATCAATAGACATATTAAAATATTGAGCTAAGGCTATAATAACAGGAGTGCTTAAACTTTTTTTGGTACTATTTTCTTTAATAAAATGCATTATGGTACTGTCACCAATACCACAGTTTTTTTCTAGGTCATAAATGCTCATATTCAATATGTATAATTGTTTTTTAAGAAACAG
>NZ_LAOQ01000014.1:0-8129 GCF_000965185.1 Rickettsia argasii T170-B | reverse complement strand
AATAAAGCAGGAATTAGCGTATAATTTTCTATATGATACTGATAAGTTTATAGAACAATTTCAAAGAGTACTAGATAGAACTCCTCATGAGCGAGCGTCTAGTCACAGAAGCTTTTGGACTCATTTTTTTCTTGGTTCTAGCGTAACTATTCAAAATAGTTATATAGGTAAGAATATAGAAGCTATTTGTTTTAGCATTGGTGCATCTGGTAATGCTAAAATTGTAAAACTAGCTTTTAAAGTTAAGATTGATAACAAAGAGAAAGTTATACTACGATCTATATCTATTAATAAAGGTGATGCTATTGGTCAAGACGTAAGGTATTCAAAAAATGAACTTAGCACAATAAAATCCAAATTTTGGGGGAATAAGACTGCAGACAATACTATCAATTTATCAGCTATTGACTCTAAAGTGCTATATGTAGACATCAGCACTAGCAATATTAAACTAGAAGATAATCGTCAATTAGGGTATCAAATTGGGAACGATCGTTAAAGTTGTACCTTTACAACTAGGCAAAAATGCAGATGGTAGTGTTAAGACATTAGATGATATATTAGATGAAATGTCTGATCCGACAACTATTACAGCGGATAATGTAGAAAGTTTTTTTTATAAGTTGAAAGAGGCATACCTCAATAATAATAAGAAGAACGTGTTGCGAATGGTAGAAGCAGCATATCATGGTTTTACTTATGAAGCAGCAATATTAAATTATCATATAAAATATGGCATATATGCTGATGTTGAACAGAGTACTGGTAGGGGATTTTTAGATTTGTATATTCTGCTACGTAAAGATCAGCATGGTAATTATGTACCGAATGCTGTTAAAATAATTATTGAGTTTAAGGAAGAACAGAGAAAGGGTAGCAACAGTATTATGTCTGTTCAAGATGCAGTAAAGCAAATAGAAGAGAAAGCTTATGCGTTCCAGTTCGCAGGAAGGACTCAATCTCAAGTTGTAATAATAGTAGGAGCTGATTTTGGTGCTACAGGCGAAACAGTACGAGCAAAAGAGTCAAAAATTGACTTACCAAAACAAAGTTTTATATCAAAGCTGATTGATGCAAGACAAGCAACATTAGACCATACTACAATAAAGCAAGAACTAAAAACAATATACGACTCAACACGTAGTGATGAATCGCTAGATAGGGTAATATTAGGGGAATTGTTATCAAGTAATGTAGTAGAGAAAAATGTATTTATTATTAAGGATTTTCCTAACGGTCAGCGTGTGAGCATGTTTGTATTCAAGAATCAATATCAAAAAGCAGTAATATTAACTTGTATCGAACAAGAAAATTTAGCTTCACCTAAATATGTGAGAGTATTCTTAAGGATCCATCGAAACCAGCAATAAGAGCTAATATAAAAGAATACAAACAAATTACCATAGAACAGGAAGTAAATGATGGAATTTTATACATTCAAAGAGAGTTAAATATTAATTCTGGTAAAAGAATTGATATAACAATTAATCCAAAGGGAAAGGTGTTTGAAAGTATAAGAAGTGCAGATTTTTACTGTTTAGGTATTAAAGTAAATGATTTAGGCTTGAGTTCTCCACCAGCACCATATATATCACAATTTATTACAAAATATGATATTGCATCAAGTATTGATCTAAATAATCTAATACCAGCATTACAGGGTTTAGATTTAGAGCATATGTCGAGCCCACCACATGATGATGGTGATAAGGAAGCTCAATTTAGAGAATTAAACAAACTAAAAGAAGAATTATTCAATTTGAAGGAGTGTATTGTCTTAGAAAGAGATCTTAAATCTATCTTGCATGGTTTGTTTTTATATAAAAAACTTAATAAACACGGTATAACAATACTCGCAGAAATGAGTTTAGGTCATGGAAGAGCGGATTTAGCTTTAATATTCAAAGATAATATACCACTTGCTTTGGAATTAGGACTTGGTACTTCAGAGACAAAAATAACACAAAAGGAGTCACAATTAAAGAACTATATAAAATATCTTAAAGCTATTACTGATGCAAGACAAGCTAATGGAGTTGTATTAGGTTTTAATAAAGATGCAACTAGTGCAGATTCGATAATAGTAGCAAAAGGTTTTACTGATACGGTTGATCATATCAGTTCAGATGACAGTCCTATTAGGCAACCTTCATTACAATCTAGACCTAATCTGCAAGATTTAGATAATCCACAACCGGGGCCATCAGGAGTACAACAAGAGAAGCGTGGGTATGATGCAGATAGTGATTCTAAGCTTAATCCTAGACAAAAAAAATTAAAAGGAAGTTTGTCTTCTTGTCCAGATAGTAAAAAGAAAAGAGAAATTAGTTTTTGTAAGTTTAGTGCACAGGACTTAGATGAGTTTAGCATAAAGAAAACGAGGAATATAGATGAATTACAAATCGATAGTAAAAAGTTCTTAGAATATTTACGACATAGTAATGATCAAGCAAAAAACAGTCAATTGTTGGAATTAGCAAAAATCAGACAAATTGAGGATAGTGATAACATCATAGGTGATTATAAATATCTATTAGATCGGGTGACAGAGGCTGGAGGTTATAATAATTACCGTCAAAATGAACGTCTTGAAAGTATTATGTATAATATTGCTCGGGATACAAAAATAAATAATCAATTAAAAAGTAAACTAATTAGTGCAGCAGGTAAGATGCAGCTAATAATGGGTATACATGGAGCTATTGTACAATGTCAAGAAAGCAAAGATAGTGATACAGGGGTTCGAGATTGTTTATTAAGTGTTGGAGGGTTAACTTACTCTCTTGCATCAGCACCAATTGAAAATATTATAGTAAAGCAACAATCTAAGTGGGGGGTTAGATTATTAAATAGTTTTAGTCAAGTAACACCAAAAATACTAGGTCATAATACAAAATTTATTTTCAAGATTCTATCAGCAAAATATGGGGTTAATTTTTTTAAAGGTACGGCGGGAGTTGTAACTGGGGTATTTGATATTGTTGATATTGGATTGGCAGCCCAAGCACTTAAGAAATGTCAGGATATGGCAGGTACTGATAATGCATGTAGTAATAGGGAAATAAGAGATTATACAGCATCTATAATTTTTTCTGGAGTTTCATTTGTATCTGGTATTGTTTTGGTAATTGCTAATGCTACTGTCGGACTTACTGTAGGAGTGGGGGGAATATTGATTGTTGGTTATGTAATATATAGTGGTATTAGTGCTATTGTAGAGTATGAAAAAAAATATGATACCACCCATGATGAGAATTGGCGAATATTCTGGCATACTATTTTTCAACAGGACTTACCAAAGGATGTACAACATTTAGCAGCAAGAACAAAATCTGTAAATAAGATATTGAACGCAGCATGGCATCATTTACAATCTATGCCTGATAATGTAGTAGCTTATGCTGGTGGATTTGGTAAGGTGGTAATAAAAAACTGGGAAGAATGTAAAGAAAGCAGCATAAACAGGTGCTTCGCCGTACATGGGATATTGTCCTGTGCACCACCAAACTGTAAACGGTATAGTAGCAGCACTCTTGAACCAAGTGATGCTAATATTGATATGTTAAGTCCTAATGATGGTTATTTATCACGTGTTTTGCCTAATTATATTGCGGGTGCTACAATGACTTGTTTGCCTACGCAGTCTAATGCAATCTATGAGGCAAGTGGTACTGGAAGGTCAGATCCGAATGTAATACATTCATGTAGTAATAGTTTTGTTATTGAACATAATGCGAGACGGAACCAAGTTCATGATAACAAGTATATAATTTTTAATACTCAATTGATGACTACTGGAGGAATAACAACGAATTATACCCCATCTAGTATTTTTTTACTGGGCAAAAGTTCTATTAACATACATATTTTAAGTCGTGACAGTCAATTTGTCTTTCTTAATAATGAATTTTCAGGTTCTATCATATTTGATGCATCCTTCCTCTCTTATCATATATTGTTATTACCTTATCCTCTTAATAAATCATTTAATGCTGTATTCAATACAGCGATGTTAGACCATAATATTGTAAAATTTAGTATTCAAAGCGTAGAACATTTTGATTTTACTCAGAAGATAAATGTAATTAATATGTTTATTAATGATAGAAAAATAAATCTTTGGTCATATTACCATAATGTAATAAAAATTGCATATCAAGGGAGAAAAAATAAGGAAGATCATGTTGATTGTAAGTTAGATGAGAGTCATCCCTCCGTGGAATTTGATTTGATAGATGGTGGTGGGGGATATAGCAATGATAGACCAGATATCATTACAGGTTGTAAGAAAGTAGTAATTTGGCCATATACAAAAATAAAAGGTACTGAAGGTATTTATCATTTTTATATAAGAACAAAAGATGTTAAGAAAGAAAATTCAAATTCATTAATTGATATCAAGGGGAAAGGGACTGTTGTCTTTCTAGACACTAATTTATTAACAGATTGTGAGAAAATAACTTATTCTAAAGAAAGTAATACTCTATCACTACAAATTAAATTGGGTGCAAATATTTTTTATACACTAAGTATAAAAAATTATTTAGGCAGTGATGGTCTAACTCATAACTTTAATTTAATAGATAAAAATTCTGGTAATGTTATTCCTAAAATAACAGAAAGTACAACTATTATTAGTAGATTTGAATTACATATAACAACAGAGCATAGTAGTGGTCAGGATGATTTTTCAGTTGAAGAAGTTAAAAAATATTATGAAAAGGTTTCAGAGAAGAATAAAGACTATGAACTATATGGTGTTGTAAAAGACAAAAAAAACTATTACCATTTTGGTTCTAAGGGTGTAGACATTATTATTTTTGATGAGCAAGTTACCTTTGTTAAAGGTGGTGAAGAAAGTGATATATATATTGTTACTGATAATATGGATGTACGTACAATAATCATTGATAATAGTTCATATGATATGAAATTTGATATATTGATGCTATCATCAAGATATGATGTTTGGTTAGAAACTGCAGGTAATGATCTAAAAATACTAATTCGCAAAGAGAAAGGTTATGTGGAGAAGATAGATTATGTTATTATATATAATTATTTTAAAGATGTTAGTTATAAACATCTTATATTCGTTGATGAAAAAGGAGACGCTTATATACCATTCCAAGGAGTTGATAATAATTTGAGGCTTGTGTCTTTTTGTAGCTGTAGTATAAGTAGTTTTGTTAGTGTAATTACAGCAAGTACGACAGCTGTGATTGATTGCGAATTAGATAACATAGAATACTATAGAATACAAGAGGATCTAATATTGCATAGCAGTAGTAGTGACAGTCCTGTAATTATTGCTAAACAATTTTTTGATAATCAAGCTAAGTATAATGGTACTAAAATATATCAATTCAATTATAATGAACAGCCCTTAGATTTTATTGGAGGTGCCAACAGGGCTAAAGATTATAAACAGTTAGTCCAGGAATCATATAATGTTGCTATCCAGGAATATGAAGTAGATTTTAGCAGATCATTTAATATAACACATAACCATAGAATGGAAAATGGTAAATTGGTTCCCATACCAGTAGATGAACAAAGGACAGGCATTATTATATTTAAAGATATTAGGCCGGTGAGGGTAGAAGTTACAAGATTTGCTGATGATTTAGTTATTAGGGATTTCTCTTATGTTCATACTAATAATAGTGATGAACAACCTATTGTTAGAGTAAAAAATTGGTTTATTAATCATGATTATACTATTTCTACAATAGAGTTTGATTTGGGATTAGACCCTATAAGAATTAATAAATGGGATGAGAATACAAATACGATCAAAGGTGATACTACGCTAATTATAATGCAAAATAAGATTAGTTTGGCTGAATGGATGACTTATAATCCAAGTATTTGTATTCAGACTCTGTTATCACCTAATTATGATATATTATACCACCATTGGAGATGTATAGTAGCGATTAATAGTAAAGATAATATAATCAAATCCTATGAGGCATTAGGATTTAATTCACCAGAAGAACAAGTTACTTTTATTGAGAATTGTGAATTTACAAAAGATGTATTATTACAATTAAAAAGATCTATAAGTATAGCTACTGAGTATGAACATTGTCTTGGTTGTAATCGTGCAGTATTACCACCACCTAATATGGGTGACAATGTATTAGCATGTAAAGTATGGCATAGGTTGATATTGTGCGGATATAACTACACAGAAGCATCCCAAATATATGACGATCTGAGTCAGACATTGAGTTATAATAGAACAATAGAAGGTATTGACAAAATCCTAAATATTTTAGGCAACAATAGTGATGAAACTGATCATCAACGTCATCGTCGTAGCTTCAATGATCATGAGAATTTGATAATAAGTACTACCAATTGGTTTAAAGAGAAGGTATATTCATTCTGGAATATGATAAGCAACTTCAATATTCTACCAGTAGCTAATGGTGAACCTATTAATGAAAACCCAAATATGGGTATCATAGAAAATTGTTATACCAATGAAAATAATGAGTGGCAAAATGCTACCATTAATTCTAATCATGGTATTGCTGTTCAATATGATTATGTACAACAGCAACTACCACTTATACAATATGTTTTGCACCATTCACAACTGGTACCTACCGTGAAAAAATATGGAGTGATAGGCACAATAAAGTACTTTATTAGACAATGTGAGAACCAGCTAAGCAATTGGTATTACCATCAAGATACAGGGCCCGATCCTGATAAAGAGCAATTCTTAAAGCAAATCTGTTCATGTACAAACTGGTTAAACAAGCTTGAAAACATATTAATAGAAATGAGGACACAATTGATAAAATCTCAGAGTTCTGTTTTTGTCCAATGTGTTAGTGAAAAAGAGAATATTACACCAAAGTATAAAGTGTTAAAGAGTTACCAAGATAGTATACAAGATACAAAAGATGAATTGTATCAACTAACTGTTAAGTTGCAACAACAAAAAACAGTAACTCAAAATCAAATAGATGAGATAACAATACTAGTAAATTATACCACTGATCTAACAATAGATATCATTGACTTGACTAATAACAGTGTTTGGCGACAACAACTACAACAACTATTATTAGTCGATAAATATGGCATGAACGAACAACAAGATGCAGTAGGAGCAAGAGTAGAATTAAATACAAATAATGCTGATATAAATATTAGTGCAAGTGGTGATATAGACTATCATGTCCTAGCTTATATGAGTCATATTCTACCAGATCAATTAGTTATAGGTAGCAGCGGAGAGTCACTAATATTAGCTTGTTGAAACGTACCATAGAGTAATACCAATTGCATTATTTAACAGGGTAAACTAATCCAATCACGATACATTATTTGTAATAGTTGAGATTTTATCTTACATTTAGTAAAATAAATTAATTATTAAATGGAGATAAAGAATGCACTTAAATCAAAAAATAATAAAGCCAAAAATAGGATTACTAGAACTTGCTAAGAGCCTTGGTAGTATATCATCAGCATGTAAAGCGATGGGATATAGTAGAGACAGTTATTACAGATTTAAAGAACTGTATGAAACTGGTGGCGAAGAAGCGTTATATGAAATTAGTCGCAGAAAGCCAATAATAGCCAATAGAGTTGATCCAGCGATAGAGAAGGCAGTAATGGATATGGCAATAGAATATCCAGCATATGGTCAGCTAAGAGTATCAAATGAGCTTAAGAAGAGTGGAATACTTGTATCACCTGGAGGAGTGAGATCAATTTGGTTACGTAATGATTTAAACAATATCAGTAAAAGGCTTAAAGCATTAGAAGCAAAAATGGCTCAGGATGGTATTGTTCTTACTGAGGCTCAGTTACAAGTACTAGAGAAGCGTCGTAATGAAAAAGAAGCACATGGAGAAATTGAAACGCAGCATCCAGGTTATCTAGGATGTCAGGATACATACTATGTAGGTAATTTTAAAGGTATCGGTAAGGTTTATTCTCAGGTATTTATTGATAGCTATACTAGGGTAGCAGATGCTAAACTATATACTGATAAAACAGCTCTTACTGCTGCTGATATGCTGAATGACCGCGTGTTACCATGGTACGAGACCCAAGGAATACCAATACTTCGTATTCTTACAGACCGTGGGTCAGAATATAAG
>NZ_LAOQ01000013.1:0-8466 GCF_000965185.1 Rickettsia argasii T170-B | reverse complement strand
CTTATATTCTGACCCACGGTCTGTAAGAATACGAAGTATTGGTATTCCTTGGGTCTCGTACCATGGTAACACGCGGTCATTCAGCATATCAGCAGCAGTAAGAGCTGTTTTATCAGTATATAGTTTAGCATCTGCTACCCTAGTATAGCTATCAATAAATACCTGAGAATAAACCTTACCGATACCTTTAAAATTACCTACATAGTATGTATCCTGACATCCTAGATAACCTGGATGCTGCGTTTCAATTTCTCCATGTGCTTCTTTTTCATTACGACGCTTCTCTAGTACTTGTAACTGAGCCTCAGTAAGAACAATACCATCCTGAGCCATTTTTGCTTCTAATGCTTTAAGCCTTTTACTGATATTGTTTAAATCATTACGTAACCAAATTGATCTCACTCCTCCAGGTGATACAAGTATTCCACTCTTCTTAAGCTCATTTGATACTCTTAGCTGACCATATGCTGGATATTCTATTGCCATATCCATTACTGCCTTCTCTATCGCTGGATCAACTCTATTGGCTATTATTGGCTTTCTGCGACTAATTTCATATAACGCTTCTTCGCCACCAGTTTCATACAGTTCTTTAAATCTGTAATAACTGTCTCTACTATATCCCATCGCTTTACATGCTGATGATATACTACCAAGGCTCTTAGCAAGTTCTAGTAATCCTATTTTTGGCTTTATTATTTTTTGATTTAAGTGCATTCTTTATCTCCATTTAATAATTAATTTATTTTACTAAATGTAAGATAAAATCTCAACTATTACATATTATGTACTTTACCTTGGATAATCAAACTTCGTGCTATGGTAATATCTGTTACAAAACCTTTTTGCAGCAAATATTCATCAAGCCTTATTTTAGTCATTACTGTTTAAATTTGAATTTAACTTATGTTATAAGGGCCCATTAGATAGAAAATATACAATTTGTCTAATTGAAAGTTACAGTTTCAATTAGACATAATATATTTGAGCCATACAATAATTCTGCAACTGAAGGGAACACGGTAATCTAGAAAAATATTCAAACCCTAACCAATATATGTCTTTTCTTACCGGCAGAGAGCTTTATAACATTTTTATCGAGTAAGAAATTAGTGTTAATTATCATATTTTCATCTTCGACTAATCTATCATTTATCTTAGCACCATTCCCTCTTATAAGCTTGCGTGCTTCAGATTTAGAAGTAGCAAACCCTGCTTCATGAAATAATTCATATGCACTAATACCTGCTTGTAATACTTCCTGCTCTAAAACAACGGTAGGTAAATTCTCATCGATTTGTCCTTCTTCAAATATCTTTACTGCAGTTTCTAGAGCTGACTTTGCTGCCTGCTCCGAGTGACAAAGCTTAGTTAGCTCATAAGCAAGCTGTTTTTTAGCTGCATTAATATCTTCTGCTGCTAAACTCTCAAACCTATTAAACTCTTCTTGAGTGAACTCGCTATATAATTTGGCAAATCTAACTATGTCGGCATCTTCGCAGTTACGCCAATATTGGTAATAATCATACGGGCTTAGCAAATCTTCATTAAGCCATACCGCTCCCGCAGCAGTCTTGCCCATCTTAGCACCGGAGCTAGTCGTAAGTAGCGGTGTCGTCATACCGAATACTTCTTTGCCGCTTATTTTACGAATTAAATCCGCTCCCATTACGATATTGCCCCACTGATCACTACCGCCAAGCTGCAAGCTGCAATTGTAATGCTTGCTTAAATAGTAAAAATCATAGGCTTGCAATAACATATAGTTAAATTCTAAGAAGCTTAAATGCTGCTCACGCTCAAGCCTTAGTTTTACCGAATCCATAGTCAGCATACGGTTTACCGAGAAATAGCTACCGAAATCCCGTAGAAAATCTAGATAATTTAACGAATCTAACCACTCTGCGTTATCCAGCATAATAGCATCACTTTTACCGTCACCGAATTTGATAAACTTCGACAAAGATTTTTTAATACCTTCGGCATTTTTAGCTATATCTTCTTTGCTTAAAATTTTGCGCACTTCGTCTTTCCAAGTAGGATCACCGATTTTACTCGTACCGCCGCCGATAATTACAATAGGCTTATGCCCGTGTTGCTGAAGCAATCGCAGAATCATTATCTGCATTAAACTACCGATGTGGAGCGATGTAGCAGTACAGTCAAAGCCTATATACGCAGCTATTTTTGTTTCTTTCGTTATAGCAGTTAACCGATCCAAATCGGTACATTGATGGAAATATCCTTTATTTATAAACTCTTCTATAAAACGCATATATTATTTCTTATTTTCTAAAAATTCCTTTTTTACTTTTCTGCTAGGAAATAAAGTGTTAAGGAAAATAGCATCTTTATCACCTTTTATATAAAGTACTGCATATACTTACGCAATCATTCGAACATATAAAATTTTTTGACCTTTATATTTCTCTTGATTATGATGTAATTTAATCTCTAATAAATTACCGTCAGCAATCGACTGTATTATTTCTTCAAAACCTATACTACGCTCATGCAATAACTTAACGTTCTTTTCATGATTATATCTATACTTGGTCATAATATTTATAGTAGCGTCTGAATGAATTAGCATATTAAGATAGGTCTGATAAGGCAAACCATGCTTAGAAGCTTTAATTTTTATTGCTTCTATATCATGTTCTTCAATCCTAATAGTAACAGATCTTTTTTTACTAAGATGTGCTTTTGCAAATTTTTGAAACAAAGCTATTTCACTTCTATCATCAATTTTTTGCTGCTTTTCAAAATTATCTTCAATATCTTGTTCGTAAGAATCTAGTTTGATACTCATAATACAAACATTCTCAATGTTATAAATAATGTAAGTACTTTGTCAATACTTGATATATTAGATTATCATGCGAATATTTGTAAAAGCAGCAATATCAACGGCTGCATGGAGATTTTATGTTCATCCTAAAGTTGCTATGGGGATTTGTGTTGGAGCAGCTCTTGCATATTCGCCGAAGAACACATTTGAGTTATTAAAAAATACGACTTATACAGGCATAGAAGCAGCAAAATTTGCTTATGAAAATACAGCAGGGATAGTAAACGGAATAGCCGGCTTATCTCATCTCGTGTATGATAACTTACCAAGCTACAGCGAAACTCCTCAAGTGGATCTAGCCGGTAGCATAGAAATTTCATGGGTAGATGCTGTTGCATAACTCTCTAAAATAGCCAATAACTAAAAAAGCTGATTATGTCATTCCTGCAAACCAGGGACGTTGTTGCATAAATCGGCATCATTCCCGCAAGAAATTGTTGCGTGAATCAGTAAAATCCACTGTGTCATACCGTGGTTTGACCACAGTATCCAAAAAAATAACTTAAAACACTGGGGGGCCCGCTGCTGCAAGAAGACATTGCCTGCGTAGATCGATTCCACCATTGTCACCCCGTAGGCTGTACCTGCTGGGTCCAGTTAAAAATACTAGTATTTTTTTATCATATTTCCGTGCTCAAGCCACGGTATGATAACAGGAAATCGATCCACACAGGCAATGCCCCACGGGAATGACATAGAATAAAAACTGTCCGGTTACCTTACTGATATCTGTTATATTTTATAATAATAAAATTTTATTTCGTTGTTTTTAAATGCATCTTTTTTATTCCTAAAACCCTTTTTCAAAGAGCTACAGGAAAAATTAATATTACCGGCTTGAGCCGTGTCCAGTCCTTCATTTTTTATTTTCTCTATATCCTTACTACTTGGTACTACAACGGCAATATGCCCTGCTCTTTTTGGATTAGCATTTTTATATACGGATACAACAAAATATCCTTGATTAGCAAATTTTTGTGCTTGAATAAAACTATTATCACGATTTCCTGCTTTAACAAAATGCCATCCGTTCTTCGTCTGTTTCAAGCCACTCAGCTTGCTTATTTGATAAAGTAGGTATAAATTTCTTTATCGCTTTCAGGATGAGGAATTAGAGACTGATTTTGCAGCCCCAAGGCCGCACTAGCAGCATACGCAAAACAACTACAATGAGTCAAACGCTTTAACTTAGGAGAATTATATTTTTCTGTTTCTTCTAATAAAGTTTCTCCCGACTTACAATTTATTACATTACCTTTCTGCCACTTTTCCTCAACATTTAAAGAGTTAATTACTGCTAAATTTTTTTTAGCACTTTCTGATATGTTGTCTGCTTGTGCAGTCATATTAATCCAAAGTAAGTAAATTATGATTAATTTTATTTTATTCATTTTTTTCTCATATCAATTTATGAACCTCTATATACAATATATAATATGATAATTCGACTATTAATTATAATTTTTTATATTTTATTATTCAGAGAAACATAAGAACACTCTATGTTTCTTGACAAATGCTATGCTTTTATATATGCTTCTTCGTATGTTAGCAACAAGAAATAAGGCTTAGAAATAAGTACTTTAAACTTAGCACCCGTAGCTCAATTGGATAGAGTATATGACTACGGATCATAAGGTTAGGGGTTCGACTCCTCTCGGGTGCGCCATTTTTCAATTTCTTTCACTTTTATGAATGAATTAAACGGTGGACGCAGCATAAAATCAAGCTTTTCAGGTTTAAGTGTTAGGTTAGCAAAAACTAAAGGTGGTAAAAAAACGATGCGGGCAGCATTATATATGGTAACTGTTACGTCTGTAAGATATAATTCTGCAGTTAAACCTTTTTATAAAAGACTTGTAGAAAAAGGAAAAGCCAAAAAGTTAGCTCTTATCTTGACTTCTTAAACACAATTACCTAGGTAAAGGATAAAGAACTTAAAGGCTTAGTTAAATGCCGTAAGCTGGAACGGACTATATTTTGAGGTGGATTTAGCTTTACCAAGTGAGATTTAAGCAAGAAAGAAACACATTTATTCCCGGGAAATAAAGATTTTGCTTCTATATAGAGTTATCTCCCAGTGTGAGATGTTTCTTTTTGACTGATCGTTTAAAGCTTTCCGTTGTACCATACTATTACCTTTAGTACTTGCTCTTATTTTAACCATTCCTGTTGGAATGGCACTTCCAATATTTAAAGCTTTCTGTAGTATTGTTCTAGGTATGTAACTAAATCCTATATCATGTTTTTTACTGTTTTCTAAGTTTTTCTCTAAATTAATCAGATGACTAGAGCCGACACTTGCAATTACATTATATCCTTTACCACGCATCTCATTAATTACGCTCGTCATATATTGTGCACGATTCTCATTATAAAGCGGTGTATCTTTTAAGTGTTCTAGATTTTTACCTTCTAAACTGATAATTTTAATTATTTTCTCCTAAAACCTCAACGCTCTTCTCAAATATTGAATTATCAATATCATTACCGTCTACTAAAATCGTCATGTTACCTGGAATGCTTTTTAAGCTTTCCGCACCTAAATTGGTTATGTTATTATCTCTTATATCTCCTAATTTAATGTTCATAAGCGCTAATTTTTTTAGAGAATTGTTTTTTTGTAGCATGTTCGCTATTGCTTCAAAACCTAGATCTCCTATTTCAATATTATTGCTTATTAGTAAAGTTTCTAACTCTTTATTTTCGGTTAATGCAGTAGTAAGTTCTTTTATATCATTATGGGTTAAATTATTGTTATTAAGATTTAGAGTTTTTAACCATGGATTTAATTTTAAAGCAGATGCTATATTATATATTTTATTCCATCTCCTAAGTTATTTGTTTTAAATCGAAAGTATCAATAGATGTTAAGGTTAAAAAACCTTCAATTACTTCTGCACTTTTTTCGGAGATTCTTGTTTCATTTAATATTAATTCTTTAATATATTTTTAATATATTGATTAGCCATTAAAGCATGCAGTAATTTTATGACTCCCTCGTTTCTAAGGTTATTATACCCTAAATTTAACGACATTAATTTTGCACTGCTAATATTATTTGCGATAACGTCTATCCCTTCGGCAGTAATATTCATTTGTCCTATATCTAAGGATTTTAACGGTAGTTTTGAATAAAACAACTCACTAATAATTGCTGCTCCTTTATTTCCTACTTCACTACTACCTAATGCTAAAGAACTTAAATTAGAGTGGTTTTTAATAGCATCTATTAATATTCTATTTTCAGCGAAATAGAATTTAAAGATAAATATTCAAGATAGGTATTATCTGCTAAAGCATCAATAAGAATTTTTATTTTTTCACTATCTAAAGAAGTAGAATTCAGGTTTAAATGCGATCTTTGATTTAACTTTACAATTTTACTTAGATTTTTTATATCATCGTTACTAAGGTTGCTGCTATATAAATCAATTTCTTTTACTACAGTATTTTTCTCTAAAGTTTTAATTACAATTGACAAAAAACTACTATCTTCTTCATAAGGTAGTTCTACACGAACAATTTCAGAATCATTATTATTAATTTTCTGCAACAATAAATCATTTCGACTGAGGTCAATTTTTTGTCTTTTGGGAGAATCATCTTTCTTAACATCATCTATGCTAGGTCACAGTATTTATTCCAAAGGACGTTTTAAATCTTCTCTCGTCTTTAACTCTTGTGCTACTTCTCTCATATTAAACTCTTGTTTTAAATTAATAATATTTTTCTAATTCTGTATTTCTATTTTTAGAATTATTAATAAATTACTAAATTTTTCATATTTTTTTTCAACTTATATTTTATTTTTATGAGATTATACTGATAATCTCTTCTAATATATTTAAGTAATGAAGTTAGATATGGTTTGAGAATAGTACGAAATTTATGTTGCAGTGAATGGAAAATATGGTCTAATTAGCAACGTAAATTGATCTTTCATGATAAGACTCCATATTACGCACTAATAAGCCAAACATAACTATAAATGTTATTGCCATTACAATTATAATTAAATCATACTCTGACAACAAAAATAATAATTTATTCTGACTTTATACTTTACTAGGAAGCGAAGCTAGATGAGTATTTATTTTTAAAAAAATTATAAGATATTTATATAAGTTAAAACATAAATTAAATATTCTCAAATGTAATCTAAAGCAAAAGTAATATAATTTAATAAACTGTAACTTTTTTAGCTGGTGGCTACACTTCCAATGATGAAATGCCTTTAATTGGGTAGCGGTACCACCATGTATAGTACCGGACAATTTTTAAAAAACCTTCGATATCATCCCCGCAACAGCAGGGAATGCAGAAAAAAAGCTTAATAAAAAAGGCAAATAACAAAATAGAATGAAGTTGTTTAAATATAAGGTAACCAATAGTTATTAATATATTTAAAGTTAAAAAAATTATTTTGTTACTGCAATTTTTAATTTTTGCTTTAATTATAATTAACTATTATTAATAACAATAGACTTATTGTATAACTTGTTTCTAAAGGTAATTTGTACGTCAATCCGATGCTCAAATCCTCACGTACTATAGTGTACGCTACAGTTCTGTGCTTCGTGTTTCCTTCAAATGCCTTTTTATTAACTACGTTATGCAATAAGTCTAATAAAAAATAACTTTTTATGGAAGATATAAACTCTTGGAAAGAAAAGTTTGACGTTTATGATAAGAAACTACTTGATAAACTTGAATATTTAAACACTAAAGCAAAAAACCCCGTCGATATAGAAGAAGTTAAAAAAGGCATTTTCTATACTCGTAAATATCACGACTCACAAATGCGTCAGTCGGGCGATCCATATTATTCGCATCCAATCGAAATGGCGATTATGGTAGCAGAGTTTACAGCTTATAAAGAAACAAAATTTTTCACAGCTGATATTATTATTACTAGTTTACTACATGTGTGAGTAGACCTAACCAATCGCTCAATTAGGCCCCTCCTCAGAACCGGACATGCAGAGCTACCGCATCCGGCTCCCGAAAGGTAAGATAGGCTTTATGCCTTATTTGTTGTTTAGAACATTGAGATAATCTTTCCGGAGTCAATCATAATTTTTGTGTAAGTTAGTTAAAAATCATTTTCTAATAATTCATATTTAAAATCTCCACATAGTATCTCAAATTGATTCAAAGCAAGAGACCATTCTTTAATAGGCATAGTCCACTTTTTTGCAGCATTTTTAAGAGCTAAGTAGACAATTTTTGTGATAGATTTATCATCTGGGAAAACCCCTTTATTTTTGATAATTTTACGGATTTGTCGATTTACCGATTCTATAGTATTGGTAGTATAGATTACCTTTCTAATCTCTTTAGGGAAAGCAAAGAAAGGTACTATACCACTCCAATTACGTCTCCATATATCAGAAATAACTGGGTATTTACTATCCCATTTTTTAGCAAACTCTTCTAATGCTAAATTAGCCATATTCTCATTACTTGCTGTATAGATTTGTTTTAAGTCAGCTGCTACTTCTTTAAGATTTTTGTAAGAAACGTACTTTAAAGAATTACGAACCATATGTACTATACAAAGTTGTACTATGGTATTTGGGAAAACACTGTTTATTGCATCTCTAAAACCTTTA
>NZ_LAOQ01000012.1:0-8641 GCF_000965185.1 Rickettsia argasii T170-B | reverse complement strand
TAGCATTATAAGGACTTTGTTCGGAAGGGTATCTATTGGGGTTTTTTGGACGGAATTATCCTATTTTTACGGCAGTGCATTGACCAAATGAATTCCATAAATTTATAATATTAGCAATAACAGTGGCTTCGCATTTTTGTAATGCTATTTTTTTAGTTAATAGAGATGAACCAATACATCGCTTAATTCTTGAAATTTGAGCTTCAATTCGTGCCCTAACCCCATAACAGTATTTTTTATAAAATGCATAGATGTTACCTTTCTTACTAATATAACCTACAACCTTATCATGCCATATAGTGTTATCTCGACCATATATTTTAGCATTGCGTGGAGGAGGAATTACTGGCGTAATACCGCCATTACTTAATTTCTCAACTCCTTCAATACTATAGTAAGCACCATCAGCAACTACTTTATCTACCGATATATTCTTTGGTATTAAAGACTCTAGCATCTCTATATCAGAAGTATGGCAATCGGTAATCTCAACATCATAAATATTCATTTCAGGATTCATAGAAATATGCATTTTCTGCCATGGCTTATTCTTACAGATTTTATTATATTTCATTGCATATCAGTTACTAGCTGTATTAAATCTAAGACCTGTGCTATCTAGTATCAGAGATATAGCTTCACCATTCTTGGTACGCTCAGCAAGTTTATTACAATACTGCTTTACCTCTAACGGAATCTTTGAAAATAAATCACATAAATGACCAAAGCTTGGGACTGGAATCTCGAGTCCTTTACTTTGCCATAAATCTTCAAAGTAACCTGTTATTTGACGCTGCCCAAAACCAAATAAACGATATAATGTGTAAATTAATTGTATATATGGCAATTGGTATGTCGTTGTTCTTCCAGATTCTCCTTCTACATAAGGCTTGGTATTAATAAATAATGTTTCTAGATCCCCTTCAGGAAAATATAAACTGATCATTCCCCTTTGTCTTAAACTTTGATTATATTGTGACCAGTTTGTTACTTTATACTTTTGTTTATCTCTTTTCCTAGGTAAACCTGCTCTTACTCGTTCCTTGTATGGCATTATCAATTTATTGTTAATCTAATCCAATATATTATATATAATTCTTCCTATACTTCACACTTATTTATTACACCCTTCCGAACAAAGCCAGTACATCTTCGCTTGCGTGAACATGATCCGAAGTTTAAGTATGAGGTCATAGCTGGTAGTAGAAGATGGAAAGCTTGTTTGGATGCTGACTTGCCGCTCAGAGCTGTCATAAATAATGTAACAGATGAGGGGGCGGCAATTATTCAGATCAAAGAAAATCAGGGATTAGATATTTGTGATTATTCAAAAGGTTTGTATTATTCAAAACTTTTAGAAGATCACAAAATAACTCAGGAATCATTAGCTAACAATATTAATGCCTCCAGAGCAAAATTAACGCAGTTCCTTACCTTTAATAAAGTCCCGAAAGCTATTTGGAATGCTGTTGGTAACATGTCCAAAGTATCCTCAAGAACTTCTGCTACCATATACTCATTATCTCAAAAAGGTGATCATGTAATATCAATATTAATTAATCTAGCTGAAGAGATAAAAAAAGGTATTGGCTGTACTAAATTAGAAAATCTAGTGAATCAGATTTTATTAAGTAATGATTCAGATGTTCTGCAGGACAATATGATTACTTTACCTTCAGGTGCTACTATCGGCATCTGGAAAAATAATACCCTTAAATTATCAAAAGACGTCAATGTAGATAAAGAACACTTCGTAAAATATATTATTAAGTATTTTGCAAAAGAATCTAAAAATAAATGAGTAATTTATGCTTTCTTAAGTTTAGTATATGAGGGGGCTCGTTGCCCCCTCATAACTCCCCCACAATATCTGTAAAAGTAAAGATGGTGGTTTAAAATAACGAGTCTGAATTACATGAAAATACTAACTAACAAGAGCCAAATATGAACACAGTAGCAAACACAGAAAGACCTAAGCTGAAACTCAATTTTGGAGCAAAACCACTCACCCTAAATACTAATGCAAGTCCATTAGTTGCAGGTTCGGCTCTTAAGAAAGTTGTAGTCTTTGAAAAACCTAAAAGTGACATCAAAGATGTAGGTCGTTCTCCTACCACATCTGACACAAAAGATGCCTCTATAGGTCCTACTAAAGCTAAAAGCAACGATACAAAAAAGAGTAAAAAGCAAGAGGCTACTGCAGGTAACAAACAGGCGACGAACAGTAACAAAACGGCAGCAAATCAAAAGGTAGTAGCGGTCGCACTCACTCCTGCGGAAATCTTAAAAGAAAAGATCAAGAGACGTAAGAAAGAATATTTTAGCATCCTAACTAAATTAAAGGCTGATTTTCCAGAAGTGTTTTCAGAAGAGCCAAAGCCTCTTGCTATAGGTATAGATCTTGAACTAAAGAAAATATTAAATGGACAGTTTCCGAATAATCAATTAAATAGATTTTTCCATAGATATTGTGGTAGTTTTAAGTATAAAGAAAAACTGGTAGAAGGAGCACAAAGATTTCATCTAGATGGCTCTCCTGCAACTTTCGTAACTGCAAAAGAAGTGCCAGTGATGGTAAGCAAACCAAGATTTAATAAAAAATCTCGTGACTCTTCTGAAACTGCTTCAACTGATAGCAACGAAATAAAACCAACGCAATGAATGAAAAAGATATTAGTAACACAGAAGAAGATTTAAGTGCAAATAGCGATGCTGATGCTGGCAATGATGTGACTTCCGAGCGTCCAAGGCATGATGCTCTTATTCGTAAAGCTTTCGAGAATCCAATAGTTGCTAAAGAGTTCTTTGAGATGCATCTGCCACAAGAAATTAAAGCTATGTTTTCATCTCATACTCTGAAGATGGAAAAAGAAAGCTTTGTTGAAGCCGATCTTAAGAACTCTATATCTGATATCCTATTCTCAGCGAGGTTTAAAGATAATACTGGATATCTTTGGGTTCTTCTAGAACATCAAAGTACTCCTGATCACTTCATGGCTTTTAGGCTTTTTAAATATATGACGGATATAGCAGCAAGGCATTTAACTCTTAATCCTAAATCTAAACATTTGCCTTTTGTATATCCTCTTGTGTTCTACAATGGCAAAAAGAAATATAATGCTCCAAAGAATATTTGGGATCTGTGCCAGCATAAAGAACTAATGCAAGATATTTGGACTAAAGACCATCAAGTAATTAATGTCCATGACATTCCTGATGAGGAATTAAAGCAAAAAGCTTGGGCAGGCATACTACAATTCTTCATGAAACATATTCATGAAAGAGATTTACTTAAAAGATGGTATGAGGTAGCTGATCTATTACCTGAGTTTGCCAAACTTAATATTGGTATTGATTACCTAGAGCTGATATTAACCTATACATTGATTAAAATTGAAAAATCTGATAAAATAGAGTTAGAAAAAATATTAAAGTCGCGTCTTAATACCGAACAAGGAGAAAAACTTATGACTAGCTTAGCTCATCATTGGGAACAACAAGGTGTAGAAAAAGGTATACAGATCGGGGAAGCGAAAGGCATGCAGATTGGGGAAGCGAAAGGCTTGCAGATTGGTAGAAACGAAGGCATGCAGATTGGGGAAGCGAAAGGGAAATATGAAGTAGCTAAAAATATGTATAATGCTGGCTCTGATATCGCTTTTATATCTAAAGTTACAGGGCTCTCTATTGCCGAACTTAACAATCTTCTTGACCCTCAATCCTAACTTGTGTGATTTATAGACATGGTTACAATAAGGATGTCTGTTTAATTCGTGACTAATTGATTATACAGATGATACCTTTTTATGTTTAATAATGCTCCTTAGTTCTTTATTACATTTATAATTTTGCATAATAAATGGTTCTTTTAACGGATCATAATTTTTCTCAATTTCTTGTATAGAAGGAACATAAGATTCAAGATCCTGGTATTTTTCCCAAGGTGTTTTCCCGGTAAGAGAAGTGTGACCCCTATTATGATTATAGTAATGCTCCCAATTGTGTAATTGTTTTGGTAATTCTATACTCCGTATATCAACACTACTATAAAATTCATCTAAATCAGTCTTTTGTGATCTTTCTACCTTACCATTTAGATGGGGTGACAAAGGTTTAATCGGACGGAATTTAATTTTATGTTCCTTTAGATAATCTTGTACAATATATGCGAAGAACTCCTGACCTCTATCAGTTTGGATACGCTGTATCGGAAATGGCATATGTGTTAATACTTTCTCTAGAAAAGACACTGTATGGAAAGTTCTATAATTAATTAAGCCAGATATAATAATTTTTTAATTAAAAATGGATATATTATGGCTCATTTAACTATAGATGAAAGATTTAAAATATACGAAATGAATAAGAGTGGATATAGCTCGCGATATATAGGCAAAAAGCTTGGTAGAGATAAAAGCACTATATGTTATGAACTCAAGAAATTTAAGAATAGCTATAGACCAGATAAGGCTAATGAGTTAGCTTTAAGTTTAAGGAAAGGTAAGAGAACAAGAAAATTAGATATTAATTATAATTTGCAGACAGAAATAATAGAGCAGTTAATGCTTGGAATTTCACCTGATATAATATCAGGTAGACGCAAAATAGAACAGCATACTGTCAATATTTCTACAGAAAGTATATATCAATTTATTTATACATCTCCTATAGCACAAGAGCAAAAGTTATATTTATTTTTAGCAAGGAAAAGAAAAGCTAGATTACATCATGGTACAAGAATAAGGCAGAAAAGAGTTATAATACCCAATCGAGTTTCGATTACTGCAAGACCAGATATGATAAGCAAAATAGCAGACATAGGTCATTTAGAAGGAGATATAACTTTTAATAAAGGTAATCAAAGTCGTAATATAGGTGGTCTTGTTGATATCAGAACACAAAGGGTATTTCTTACTTTAAACCGTTCAAAAAGAACAAAAGAAGTGATTGGTAACATGAATAAAAAACTGAAAACATTATCGCATATAATCAAAAGCATAACGTTAGATAATGGCACAGAATTTACTAATCATGAAAAATTATTGCCAAATTCTGATAGACAAGTGTACTTTTGCAATGCTTATTCTCCATGGCAAAAACCATTAATTGAGAAGATTAACTCCATGGTACACAGAGTATACTCTAAATCTTCAGATATAAAAAAATTGACAATTAAGCAATTACTGTCATTGTCAAATAAAAAGGGGCCACTAAATTACGTGAAAAAGGGACCACTTTATTTAAAAATTTTTATGTCATATTACCCCCAGATTTATAGTTATTAATACGATAACTTTTACCGGCACCGTCAAGTTAAGTAAATTGGTTTCAAAAAGTACTATGTTTTTATATTTCAGGCAGCAGGAAGTCTTTGAGTAGCTTCGTCCCAAATAGATTTAGCGGATGCAAATGCAATTCTTTGCTCTGGTGCGGTTTTAGTATATCGTCCAACATTGACGGCAAATATATTTCTGACTTTGCCCATCAGTGATAATATACATTGTGCTGAATTAGGATGCTTAAATTTAATCAATATTTTTTCCTTTCGTCGAGTTGGCTGATGAGCATTTTCAACACAGTTATTTAGTCTCTTACTAGTACGATGTTCAGTTTTAGGACACATAAGCTTAATCGGTTTAATGTAACTCCTGAGCTTATCAGTAACAATTACTCTTGGAGTTGGATAATTACCCAATAATCTTGATAAAAAGCGAATAGCTGATTTCTTGTTACGACGCTTCTGCAATAATATTTCTAATTCATGCCCCTTGGAGTCAACAGCTCTCCATAATATGAATACTTCGCCTTTGATCTTGATGTTCATCTCATCTAAATGCCATTTGTCAGTTGCTTTCCTCTCTCTCTTTCTGATGACAGCTTGAAAATAAATCGCAAATTTATTGCACCAAAATCTTACAGTCTCATGACTTAAAATAATACCTCGATACGCCATCTGTTCTTGAACATCTCGGTAACTATTATTAAAGCGATGATATGACCATACTGTATGGCTAATGATGCTTGCTGGAAAACGATGTTTCTTCGGGGGTTGAGTAATATGCATAGCGTTAAGATTTATTGATAAATGGTTACTGCTATTCTATAAATCATTCCTTTCAATCGCTCAATACTTAAATTTACATCTCTCTTAACTTGACGATGCCCACTCAAAGACTTCTTTCTGCCTGAAATTTAAAAATATAGCTCTTTTGCAGACTACTTTACTTAACTTGACGGTGCCCCTGTTGGAATTGGATTATTAATCCTATTAATTCTATCTTGAAAGATAATTAGTATTATCTCCTCATTTCTTATAACAGTTTTTTACATCTTTCAACCTTCACTGCGTAACATGAGAAAATTTAGATTAGCTATGATGTAGTAAAATAGGTGTAGGTCTCCTGTATTAATAACTCCCTCACTAGATAAATCACCATGACAATGACTACAGGAGTTGCATACTCACTTGCCGTATTTAATCTAGTGGAAGTAACAATGCCTCCTAAAGTATGTCCACTAACAAAACTTGGCCTTCGGTACAAAAAGTATTGCTAAAATATAAAGATAGATTAACATCTTTAATAAACTATAATTTTCAGTCTATTGCTCCTAACCATTTTGTTAACTCTTCAAGCTAAAGAAGTATATATTGAGGTATTTTAGGATATTTTAAACATAGGAATACCTCAATACTCTCAAATATATACCCCTTTGCTTAAACACAGTTGGGGTATAATAAAATAACTTAGATAATAAAAAGGGAGATAATAAGTGAAGAACTAAAAATAGATACTTCACTTATTTTTATAAATTAAATTGTAGATTTAATAAGCTTTTTATATATTGGATAAATATATAAAGCAAATATGTTATTACCAGCTACATTAACTGAAGAAGTAATACAATCAATCACTATATAAATACTTGTAATTAAACTACACATTTCAGGCGTAAATCCTAAAGTTTTTTCTAATACTGGCAACATCACTAATATTGTCCCACCTGGTACCCCAGCGCCTGAAAACTTTGTTAAAGTAAAATATATTGCAAACAATAAAAATTGATCATTTGAAATAGGAAAACCATAAAAATTCATTAATAATATAGCAATAATCGGTATACAGATTGTATCACCTACCATATGTATATTTACAGTCGTTGGACATATAAAATTTGCATAGTCTTTATCATGGATATTTTTATTCACTGCAATTAAAGTAAATGGCAAAGCAGCTGCACTTGACATAGTAGAGAAAGCTGTAACCATGGGTGAAACAAGACTCTTAAAAATTTCTATTACTTTTTTAAAATTAAAACGTGATATTAAAAAAACATGTAATACTAAATAGCTGATCGTAAAACCTATCATTTTAATCATCACTTCCAAATTTTGTTCTAAAAGAGTGTTAAAAAGTTTTTCATCTATAAGCTTTACCACATACCCAAATATAAAGACTGGTATTAATGGCACAAAAAATTCGTTCAAAAATATCATACAATATTTATTTATAGTAATTATAGTAGATTTAACTATCTGAAAATTATAAATATTTAAGATAAAACCTATGACGAATCCACTAATAAGGGCAAGATCATTAGAGATTAATGGCTGCAAATTTAACACCCAAAATGGCGAAAGATTATTCGATAATTGACTCATCTGGTAATTTGTTTGGGTTGATACAACTATGGTTCCAATAAGACAGCCCAATATGATATTTATAAAATTTGATAAGCAAATACAACCAAACAATGTTATTAAGAATAATTTTGTGCCCTTTGGAATATTACCAAGTGCAGAGGCAATTGAACTAATAATTAGAAAAGGTAGTATAAATACTAGTAAGGTCCGTAAGAAGGTGCTAACTGTAAGGAAAAATCGTTTTGTCTGGTAATCAAAAGACGTGGTAAAAAATATGGCTATAGTAATAGCAAGAAAAATCTGAAATATAGTATTTTTAAAAACACTTAAATAATTAATAATTGGGAAAACAAACCTCTCTTTTTATAAATTACATTCTATACCATACAGATCCTTATTAGGGCTGTCAACAAACGTTATAAAAATAAAAGGTTTATGTTCTAGAAATAGTTAGGACATAAATCTAACCTATTCCAGCATTTTTTAGTATTTTACAATTTACTAATTATAGTACAAAATGATGAATATGTTGATTTATAAGTTTATTTTTTATATAATATAAATTATACAGTATAATATTATGAATACACAAATTGTTACTCTTGCTACTAGTAAAGGAGGAGTAGGCAAGTCTACTATTGCAAGAAATATTGCAGTGCATTGGTCTAATATTGGGATGCGTGTTGCCATTATTGACGCTGACCCTCAAGGTAGCATTATAAGGACTTTGTTCGGAAGGGTATCTATTGGGGTTTTTTGGACGGAATTATCCTATTTTTACGGCAGTGCATTGACCAAATGAATTCCATAAATTTATAATATTAGCAATAACAGTGGCTTCGCATTTTTGTAATGCTATTTTTTTAGTTAATAGAGATGAACCAATACATCGCTTAATTCTTGAAATTTGAGCTTCAATTCGTGCCCTAACCCCATAACAGTATTTTTTATAAAATGCATAGATGTTACCTTTCTTACTAATATAACCTACAACCTTAT
>NZ_LAOQ01000011.1:0-11068 GCF_000965185.1 Rickettsia argasii T170-B | reverse complement strand
ATTTTATCAGTAACATAAGATAATCCAGTAGTTTCTGTATCTAAAAACACTCCTATTTTTTTGGCCTGTCATCAGGTATGCTATAATAATTCGGTTTATTGTATCGTTTAATCACTTTATATTGATTAGTATTATTTAATACATCTGCTATTTGATCTAAATGGTTAAACATAGTATTTTATTTCAAAATATAAATTAAAAACTTAATTATGCACATAATTTATTCAAATTTAAGAAAAATATATATGTTGTTATTAAAAAGCTAAACTTACACTATGTTATAGCAAATATAATAAAAGACCTTGATTATAAGGTAGGATTTTTAATAATACAGTATTTTAAACTTAAGTCATTTGTTATAAAATATAGTGTAAGTTTAGATTCTTATGTGTATAAATTAGTAATAAGAAAGCTCTCTATTATTATAAATTAACTTTTTCGATAATAGTAATATTGCTAGTATTATTCAAAAGATAAATACTAACAAGTAGGACAAAATTTACCGTGTACGAAATATCAAATATTCTAGAAGAACCTAAGCAAATCAGGACAGGTGCATAAATAACACATAGAGTATTATGGTATTCTATCTTCAAATTAATGTAGTGAGATTTACCGATTCATGATATGTAAACCAATATGGCATATTTCTTTTAGACCATCGAGGTTTTATCTTATCATGATACCATTTAGCACTAAGGTATTTTTGATAAGCTATACATACATTAGATACACTAGTAAAATCTAAGTTTAAGATTTTTGATCTAGTACAATTAATAATTGTAGTTATTGTACCATTAGGAAGATAATAATTATATTTTGGTAAGGTGGATAACAATATTTCTGTTTTATGTAACTTATTAAAACGAAATTTATACTCTAAACATAAAGCTTCTAAGTGTTTAAAGAGCCAATTCCAATTAGCAATATTCACAGAAGTCCAAATAGTACAAGGATGTTTTAAATGAGTTGGTTTATATATGTCATTATAAATGGATTGACTATTAATGAAAATTGCCGAACTTAATAATTGTGCAGATTCAAGTATCATTTTAACAACACGCTTATCATCTAATGCTTGGGCAGACACAATAGGAGAAATATCAGTAACAAAGATGTTCATATTCTGTGAATACTAATTTAAACTCACCCTATTGATAGAAAATTGAATTGGTATATTTTCATTATTTTCCATAAGAAATTGTTAATGGCATTTTTAAAAGATTTTAATTGTTTGATAGGGGGGTACCTTATAAAGAAAAATCCTATTATAATACCTCTTTAAATCGCCAATTTAGTATTACGAGTTTTAGAGGTAAGCTGTGTATAAAAAACTTTTTTGTTATTTCAGAATTTTTATAAATGATTTTTCAAACAGCAGAGTAAATTTTACAAGAAATATGTTTATTCTAAAGAACTAATAAAAGCTTCATCAAGACCGGTTACACTAGAAATTAAAGAAATATTACAACCCTGAGATAGCATTTTTTTTGCTATCTCAACTCTTTCTTCAGCTTTTCCTCTAGCTTCACCAATTTGGATACCTTTAGCTTCACCAACTTGTAAACCTTCAAGAATACCTATTTCTTTCCCTTCTTGTTGCCAATGCTCTGCTAAACTTCTCATAAGCCTTGTCCCTATTTCTGGATTCAACTTTGTTGATAATAAATTCTCTAGTTTTATTTTATCAGCTTGCTCTATCTTCGTCAATGTATAATATAATATCATTTCTAGATAATCATAGCCTATCGTTATTTTGGTTAATTCCGGTAATATATCTGATATTTCTTGCCATCTTTTTAATAATTCCCGCTCATGTATATGCTTGAGAAAAAATTCTAATATCCCTGACCATATCCTTTGTTTAAACTCTTCATCAGGAATTTCATGGACATTCACTAATTGGTAATCATTAATCCATAATTCTCTTGCTAATTTGTTATTAGCAAATAAATCCCACAAATTCCTTGCAACATTATATTTCTCCTGACCATTGAAAAATATCATTGGGTATATTAATGGTAAAGTCTTAGATTTAGGATTTTGTATTAAATGTCGCTCACAAATATTAATCATATATTTAAATAGCCTAAAAGCCATAAAATGATCTGCTTTTGATTGATGCTCGACAAGTAAAAATAAATATCCGTCTTGTTTATCAAATTTACATGAGAATAAAACATCAGAGATAGAATCTTTTAAAGAGCTTTCTACAAAAGTGGTATTTTCCATTGCTAAACTAGGAAAATCTATTAAACTTTTAATATCTGGGGGCAAGTGTGCATTAAAGAACTCATTAGCAACTAGAGGATTCTCGAGAGCCTTACGAAATATCTTATCATGCTTAGCTTTCTTCTTATCCTTATCTGGATCACCCAGCAGATTTCCTTGTTCACTCATATATTTATATTTTTTAAACTTGATAAATATTATTACATTACATCCTAAACTCTTATTCCTTGACTAAGCTTTACCTCAGATACTTGCTTTACCGCACTTTTTATTTCTTTACCTATTTCTGAGCTTGGACTTATATATTGCATTACTTGTTTATCTCTTCCTATGGCATTTAAGTAATCTTCAGGTACGAGATGACTTTTACCTTGAAAATCATATATCATTATATCAGAAAATTTTTTATCACCAAGATTATAATTAGGATCAAATTTATTCTTCATAATTTGTAAATCTTTCTGTATCTTCTGCTCTATTGCTGCTATGCAAATCTTGTTACTGTAGAGCAGACAAGAATCTATACCTTTTTCTCTGTAGATTTGTATTGCAGTATTGATATTCTCTGCTGTGCCAAACTTTGCTAAAGCTTGTATTTGCTGTTGCTGCAAATTATTTAGTCCGTTATTATCGTTATTTACCATTTTTGAAAATAGTAATTCTATAGACTGAAATTGTGATTTGCTATTATCATTTGCTTTTAATGATGATTTAAGTTCTGTTGCCTTGCTAGCTGCTGTTAATTTTATTATTTCAGGCTCTAGAAGATTTCTTACTGATTCTGCTCCTTGGGATTTTAACATATCATTAAAATCACCTTTTCCCGGTGGTCGTATTATTGTGACTGTCGCTCCTTTGCTAATTAATTCGTCCTGAGCCTTAATTATGGTACGAACTGATACTGCTTCTTTACCATCATTATCGGCAGCAATTATTATTCTCTCTCCTTTGATAGGCTCATAGTTCCTGATGTTACTGACACCTAAACTACAAAGAATTTTACCCTTAATACCAGCTTCTCCAATGCTTAAAGCTGTCTCGAGCCCCTCTGCTATAATCGTTACATTACTTGCTGAATTATTACCATCTTTACTGTTTGGTATGTTCTGCTGTTCGTTATTTTTATTAATCTCAACAAAAGAACCTCTGATTCTACCAAATGAACGTTTATTAACCTCAATATCAGCTTTATTATTTGTGTCTTTGTTTAAATAAATTGATTGTCCACCGGTAATATTACCATCTTTATTTCTAGCAAAAGCAATTAATGCAGGATAATATTGTTTGCTATTACTGTCCCACATCATATTGGTTCTAAGATCATTATTTAGTTGATATCCTGTTAATATTTTTTTAATCCCACGATGTTCTAATAAATATTTTTTTGCTATATTATTTGGCGTCATATAGATTATAGAATCTGATTTTTCATATAATTCTTCAGCTCTCTTTATCTTAGATATTTCAGCATATTTCGCTTGTTGATCTTGATTCTTAACTTTTTGGTCAAATTGCTCTTTTATCTTATCTTCTAATAACTTGCTATTGTTTGATATACCAACCATATCTTGTAAATATTTCTTAGCTTCTACAAAATCACAATTTTTTTCTCTTTGTACTAAGGTAAATAAATCTCCTCCCTCTCCTTTACTAAAATCATACCAGATGCCAGCTTTACTGCCATTTATCTTCATCGCTATCTTACCATCTTTCTCCCAGCGGAGTACTTGACTATTGATAAATGCTTGTTTGGACTGCCTAGCAAATTTCTACCTATTTCTTCCGCTTTAAATGATAATTTTTGTTTTAATTCCAGTGCTTTTTGTTTATTAATAGAATTATAATCTATTTTATTCTTTGCCATAATATCCTCTTGTAACTTAACACTTATTGTTGTATCTTGTTTATTACAATTCGTAAGGTTATAAGAAGAGCTTTTCCGCTCTTCTTGGGCTTTACGGCTTGTGACAAAATTTGTGCTAGTGCTTCTTAGAATTTCTGCTACTTTAGCAGGTGGTCTTGAGCTTATTCTTAAGTGGTAATAGTTATCATTACTGTGTAATCTATCCTTAATATCTTCTACTACCCCTTTAAACCAATTACCTACTTTATCTATAATATTAGGACTCTTGCTTTCCTGAACTGCTAGCAACTCTTCTAAAGTTTTAAAATTAATGCTGGATAGCCTATTATCTATTTTACTAAGTTGCGATATTAAACTTGCTATATTCCTGGTAGCCTCCCTATTATAGTAGAGTTTTACCTCTTCTATATGTCTGGTCATGGCTACATAAGAATTTCTGCTATTTCCTGATAGATTATGTAATACATAGACATCTTTAATTGAGGCTCCTTGTGCTTTATACACTGTAGAAGCATAGCCATGTTTAAAGCTTACATCTTGAGGATTAAATTCTATTTCTTTTCCGCTATCTGTTTTAGCAATAAATTTATCATTACTTACTGAAGTAATTGTTGCAAAATCTCCATTATCTATTTGTAAATTTTTGTTAGTTGTCTTAAATAAAATACGATCTCCTGCCATATAATCTTCGTGCTTTTCAGATGATAGATAGTGTCTATACTCTTTACCGGCAAGCAAACCTCTAGCTTTTAGTAACCCCCTGATTCCTTGATTAATACTATCTACTTCAACATTACGCATGGTAATGATTAAACGCTCTTTTAGGGCAAATGTGCTATTACTCCAATCATTAATTAATCTTGCCATTGATTCTTCTAGCGTATGATCAACCTTTAAACCATCATGTTGTGCAAGTAAACGCAAGCCACCGGCAATATCTGATTTTGCAAAGCATGAAGCCATTTCTCTTGCTAATTTTTTACTCTGTCTTCTAATTCTACTTAACTCATATGAGCCAAATTTACTAGCCAATACTGCAAACATTCCTCCTCGCTCAACGGAAGTGAGTTGTCTCTCATCTCCAGCAAGTATCAAATTACAATTATTACTCCTTGCTACTTTTAATAATTCTAAATAATCACTATTACCTACCATCCCTGCTTCATCTACTACTAGCAGGCTATTTCTTGGTAAATCAGCTTTGCCATTATACAATTTAAATAAAAACCCTTTTACTGTATGACACTTCTGGTAGCCTTTACTTTTAAGCTCCGATGCTGCTTTATGAGTAGGAGCGAGTCCTATAACATTTTGCCCATGATTGGTGGCAATTTTATAAGCTTCAGCAAGTACTTGTGACTTACCGGTGCCGGCTCTACCTTGCAAGATCCTAATCCCTTGATTATTAATTAAAATATGCTGCAGACTTTCTCTTTGTGCTTCATTAACACTTGCAAGATTATCGATAGCACTTTTAAGCTTAATAACGTTATTAAAATGAATCTGGCTATTTACCTTATCTGCTATTCTTAGTATCCTTAATTCTTCATCCCGTATCTCTTGAGTAGTATAGTATTTAGTATCCGTGCCATCTTCATTATATAGTTTTACCAGCCTATCTGAATTTAATACCTCCCTTATTAGTTTTTGCTTTTCTGCTTCTTCTGGAATCTCTTTTACTGCTTTTTTTATATCCAATTTAGTAAAAATAGCTTGATGACGAATAATACGATTTAATACTCCATCGCTATTCTTAACAATCTCAAGATGGGCTAGCTTACATATTTTATTTTGCTCTGCTATTTCATTGATAATACCTCTCATTCTAGTAGGGCCGACATGCTGCTGTGGCATAAAACTTATCGGGTCTACTCGGATTTCTAAATCTAACTTAGCAAAATATTTATTGATTACTTCTTTAGCTCTCTCATGAATTATCTGATCTTCGGGGATAATAAATGCTTTGCCCTTAACTTTGGCAAATTTAGGATTTAAATCTACTGCCTTAGCTCCTAAAGCTTTACCATTTTCTGTAAATCTTCTGGTAGTCACAAGCAGATGGGCATGCCAATTCTTCTCTCCATCATGTGGCTTATGAATATCAACCTGAACTCCAAGCCCATTCTTTACCCATCCCATTTCTTTGATGATTTCATGAGTAATTGCTATCCTATCTTGTAAATCTAATTCCTTATCATCAGGCAGTGCTATAACTACATCTTTTAATAATTGACTATTTTTTCTTTTCTCTAGACGCTCTACCTCATTCATCAAGACCCTTGGGTCTTTGAATTTTTGATCTACATGAGTAGGTAACAAAACTACATGGTAAACATTATCTCCCTTCTTGCTAAAGTTGTAAGTAATGTTAGTTCTCTCATCTTTAATAATCAGCCTGGCATTATAGGCAGCTTTAAGGCAAGCATTTTTGCCTTCACTTCTGCCTACGATTTCTATTCTTGCAAACTGTATCGCCATGGTTAGTGAATCTCAATCTTATTCAATCCTGAATAACATTACCATGCAATCTTAAAATCATCCACTGAATCTAAAACATATGAACCAGCAAGCAAATAATAAACCTTCAGGTTTATATATTGCGTGGTGCGACACGATGGCACTAAAATAAAGTCTGCAAGTATATTGCGGCTAGGTTGCATTTAGACCTAATTACTATTATTGCGGTGCAAGGTTGGTAACGACCTTGTGCTAAGCGCAATAAGAAGCCTAACTAAAGTACTAATCTGGATAGGAAATAGGGGCAAAGTAAAGTTAAAATTGGTTAAACGAAAGTGAATCTTTGTTTGGAAAATATCGTAAATATAAAAGCAGATACTCCAGATAATATCTGTTATAGGGATAAAGCTGAAAAGCTTAGCTGTAAGAAGGCACACGCGACCTTCTTTAAAAATGCCAGTTCCCCGGTATAAAGAAGGTAACCAACATAACGCATCTTTAATTAGTGAAACGTGGTAAGCCTATTATTTGGCAACTGATAGTAGGTAAGAGAGGTCTTAAAAAGCTAATGACACTAAGTCGAAAGACTACAGGAATACATAACTGGGTGTATAGGCACTATGTGCTAATCAGAAATGATGCTGACTTAAGACTGGTGATTTACCCTAAATAAGTAAACAAGATTATGAATTATATTGGAAAAGTTAGATGCTAAACGCAAATGTAACAATTAAGACTAATGATAATAATAATTTCGAACAAATCCATTGGTATGCAATTGATTGGCAGGATATTAATAAAAAGGTTAATAATCTTCGTAAACGTATTTATAGGGCATCTGCAAATGGTAATACGAAACTAGTAGGTAGTCTACAGAAACTGATGTTAAAGTCAAGGTCAAATAAATTACTTGCTATAAGACGTGTTACCCAAATCAATCGAGGGAAGAGAAGTCCTGGTATTGATAAAATAGTTGTTAATACAGATAAAGAAAGAAATCTATTAATGCACAAATTAATAGATAACAATCTATTATCTGTTAAACCAATCAAGCGTGTGTACATACCTAAAAGAAAGGGCAAACATAGACCTCTAGGCTTGCCCACTATTTTGGATAGATGTAGGCAAGCTGTTGTTAAATCAGCACTTGAACCATACTGGGAAGCTAAGTTTGAGGGTAGTAGTTACGGCTTTAGACCTGGACGTAGCACCCACGATGCAATACAGAGAATTTCTGCTATTGTTTGCCCTGGTACAACTAGGGGATGGATATTAGACGCTGATATTAAAAGTGCATTTGATAATATCGATCATGATTTTCTTTTGAAGATTGTAGGAAATTTTCCAGCACGAAATTGGATTAAAGCATGGCTTAAATCTGGCGTAATGGAAGAATATCAATTCACCAAAACAACAGTTGGTACTCCTCAAGGAGGAGTAATCAGTCCCTTACTTTTAAACATCGCTCTTCATGGAATGGAAGACATACTTAACATAACTTATGATAAATATGATCATCTCCACCCTAAGTCTGAATATGCTTTAGTCAAATATGCAGATGATTTTGTCATTTGTGCAAAATCTGAAAGCTCTTGTATCAAAGCAAAGCAGATAATCAACGATTGGTTAAATATTAGAGGATTAGGATTATCAGAAGAAAAGACCAAGATACTTCATATTAAGGAGGGTTTTGACTTTCTGGGATTTAATATTCGTCAATATAATACTAAAAGTAGAAGAAGAGGTGTAACACTACTAGTCAAACCGTCCAAAGATACTATTAAATCATTTAAAAAGCGAATAATGATTGAATGGAAAAGAAGCTTCGCATGGGGAATTGATAGAATAATTGAAAATCTTAACCCTAGAATAATGGGGTGGTGCAGTTATTTTAACAAGGTTGTCGCCAAAAGAACTTTTATCCAACTAGATCGTTGGATGTGGATGCGACAAGCAAGATTTGCTTGTAGAAGACATCCTAATAAATACTGGAAGTGGCTTAAAGAGAAGTATTGGGGCAGAATCAAAGCTCGAAATGATAATTGGGTCTTTATGGATAAAAGTAAAGATCTATATCTATGGAAATTACAATGGACAGCAATTAAAAGACATATTCTAGTTAAAGGCAAAGCATCTCCTGATAATCCAGCACTAAGGAATACTGGCAAAAACGTCAAGCTAGTAAACCAAAGTACTTCTTTAAGACCAGACAGATTCTTTGGCGTAGACAAGAAGGTAAATGCCTTGTTTGTTTAGATTCAATAGATAATGGAGAAAATGTACAAGTCCATCATAAAATACTTAAAAGATGTGGCGGCACTGACCATATTAACAATTTGTGCCTATTGCATACAAACTGTCATAGGCAAGTACATAGCAAGCGAGGCCAACTAATTGCAGCTGTTAGTAAATTGCTTGAGCCGTATGCATAGCAATATGCTTGTACGGTTCTTTGGGAGGAAAGCACGCTAAGTGCCTACCTACCCGCTTTGCTTTGTTTTATCAAACAAAGACCAACCTCTCTATCTGCTAATTGTCAACGTAGTTTGATTAATAGCAACCATCTTTGCTTATTTCTATTGATCTTAGTTTGCTGGTTCGGTTAGGTATGGGGATTATCTTGATTTTAACTGCATTTTTGTTTTGAACGTTGGATTTTAAAGTATAGATTTATATCTATTAATTCACTGGTTCAGATGAAAATTTCACAGAATTTTTTATTGCTTGCAATTATGGATTTGACTTCCAAAATTATATCAGTCATTCATGACATGTCAGAATGTATTAATTAAAATAATCTGTAAAACTATGTCAATATTTATGAAAAATATAACCAAACAAAAATTAAAATTAGAACAAAAAAAAAGCTAAAATTATTACTGAAGAAGCAAGACTTAAAATTCAAGAAAGAAAAGATAGAACTTGCCGACTAATTGAAATTGGTGGTTTAGTAGTTAAAGCGAAACTTGATGATTTACCCACTAACAGTTTACTAGGTGCTTTTGTTTCTCTGAAAAAAGAATTAATACAACATCCTAATGTCCAAGATCAGTGGACTAAAATCGGTAAAAATATTTTTGATAATTTTAAGAATTAAAATATTGTATTAAATAATAATAAATAGTGAGACTACTGGACTTACTTCAGATAATGCTTTACCAGCATATCTTACGCTACTTGCTTGTAAAAATGATTTATATAAGTCTTTGCTACATTTTGATCTTGCCATTTTAACTAAAACTATTTTTCTCTAGATTAACATATTCTTTGCTAAGTGCAAAACTCCTGCTAATATTAGATTTTCAAGTAGCTTTTTAGCTTAACTCTACCACACTTCTGGTGTCTTTCAATCGACCTATCAGTTCTTAGCTGATAGTGGTTGAGTTTAAACTGACCTCATGCAATATTTGGGCTCACTCCTAATTCGTGTTAATGAATACCAATCTATGATAATTTTACCTTGTCAATACTTATAAAGAATGGGAGAATGTTAAAGAGTAGGAAAATAATCAGGATAATAAAATGAATAAGAGAAAATTAGCTAACAATGAAATGCACAGCACTAACTTTTTAAAGAGAGCAAAGATTGCTGTAGAAGGGCCTTTGAAAGAAAATGTAATTAGATATTACTTAATGCCATCTCTTGAACATATATCAGCTGTTAAGATAGTAATTACATTATGGAGTCGAGCAGATATTCAGGATGCAATAATCAAATTATCTACATTATCTGAAGGATATAACTCTTCTAAAGATATGAATGAATTATGCCAAGGAGTTAAAAATAAGATATTAGATATGGTATTAGAGTTATCTGAATTCGATGTTATCAGGAAAATCTTATCAGATACTATTAATCCTATATGGCAGGAAATATTTGATTGGATGGAATACCAAGATAATCGTGTTTTTTGTAATAATTATCGTTATCAAGATACGCAATATAGCAGTAAATTACTTAGATAGCTTGGTTTGGACATCAAGAGGAATAATAGATTATAAGGAGACAGCTAAAACGTTACTCGCTAAAGAGCAATTATCTGACAATAACAAATATCATTTAGCGTGTGCATATTGTTTTGAAGACGATATAGCAATTATCATACCAAAGGTTGTTGATACTGTACTAGACTTATGGTGTTTTGATATACAAACAATGGTATATTTTTGGACTGCTCATCTAACAGGAGATTTTACTGAATTAAACAAAATGGTTAGTGATTATAATGCAAATTATGAAACTAATTGTAGCATAAATGAGTGTGTATTTCAAGTATTAACATATTATAGAATAGATAATAGAGTAGATAGCAAAAATCCAGTAGCAATAAAATATATGTTTAATAAGTTAAGTGATGAAGAGAAATCGAGACAGATAGTATCAGTAGTAAAAGAAATATGTAATACTAATATTCAGTGTTTTTTTCTATCACAAATGAATGCAGAACAACAACAAGAAGTATTTAAAGCTAATGCTAGTCATATATTAGTATCCTTTTTAGATAATTGGTTATG
>NZ_LAOQ01000010.1:0-12119 GCF_000965185.1 Rickettsia argasii T170-B | reverse complement strand
ATTAGGAGTACTAGTTATAAATAACCAACCCTTGTCCGCAGTAAACCACTTTCTAATACTAAAACTACCATCAGGCTTTAAATGTTGCAACACTTCAATATTTTTACTAATAGTTGCTTGAATACCTGAGGAAGTCTCAGGGGCACTACTGCTAATTATACCGGCTACTGCACTATTTTTAAAGATCCTAACAAATTCCTTATTATTTGCATAAAGAATAGTATTTATTAGCTTTTTGATGTCTTTACTATCCTGATATAATCTTAATCCTTCAGCTAATACTAGCTCAGCACTTTTAGCAAAAAAGTCATCTAATTTTGGATTATAATTACTAAAGTTACTTGCCATATCATTATAATCCCAAATTTCATGACAATCATTCCACGGTAGCCATGCTGAACTATTCTCTTGCAAAGGATTCAGTATCTTATCACATTTTGGATCAAAAAATCTATCAGTAAAGCTACCTGTTAAATCAACAATTATTGCTCTACCACCTTCTTTTTTAATTTGAGGTAATAGCTCATTTAACATGTTAGTTTTACCGCTACCTGTAGTACCGGTAATAAGAATATGTCTCCTTTCACTATTTTTAACTAATGGCAACCCAGAAAAGCAAATATTAGCAGCTTGTTTGTTTTTATAAAGCATTTTTGCTAAAGTACCTGCTTCTACAAAATCTGCTCCCCTGATCTTATCTTGAATAACAGCTTTTTTACCTCGATACATAAAAAAGATGATAGCAGTAAACAGACCAATAGTAAAAGTAATAATACCTTCTTGCCAAGCTGAATGCAATAAAAATTGCCCAAATTTATTGATATTATGCGAATGCTGTGTAACATGCCAAAATTTATGAACAAATTCTTCAGCATTACGGTAAACCCAAGCTTTTTGCTCTAAATAATAGAATTGAATACTTATTTGATCTATAGGATAAAAATATTCTCCTATAGCAAGTTTTAATTGTACGTATCGTTCTATGATAAAATAATATAGACTTATCAAAGATAATTTCTGAAATGTACGAAACATCAACCACACTACAACAGATACCAAGCCAATCATTAAAGCATTAATACTGCCTTGCCCAAGCATTCTCATCTGATGAGCAAAAATCTGAGAACCACGAGTAAAATTATTTTGATTTTGTTGCATCCAATTACAAATTATCTTGCATTATCTTTAATTTTTCTTCAAACTCGTCAGCCATAAGATCATTACCTAATTTTCTTAAAGCTTTAATTATTGCTTCATATTCTTCTATAAGATTAGGTTTGTATTTAAGAGCTAAATTAAAATTTTCCTTAGCTTCTTTATGTTTACCTAAATTAACTAAAACAATACCTTTTTCTAAGTAACTTTCAGCATAATCAGATTTATACTTAATAGCTAAGTCGTAGCTCTTAATTGCTTCTTCATATTTACCTAATTTTTTAAAAGATACTCCTTTTTCTAAGTATGATGCTATATAATTAGGATCATATTCGATTGCTAAATCACAATTTTCTATTGCTTCATGATGTTTTTTTAATATGTTTAAAGAGATAGCCTTGTTATAGTATGCTTCTACACAATTGGGCTGATATTTAATGGCTATATTACAGTTTTCAATTGCTTCTTGATATTTTCCTAAGTTTATTAAAGCTGCACCTTTATTGTTGTAAGCATCTGCATAATCAGATTTATATTTAATAGCTAAATCATAGTTTTCTATCGCTTCCTGATGTTGCCATAAAGACATCAAAGATATTCCTTTGTTGTAATAAGCTTCCGGATATCTAGGATTATATTTAAGAGCAGTATCAAAATTTTCTATTGCATTTTGGTATTCTCCTAAGTCATTTAATGCACTACCTTTATTATTATAAGCTGCTGCAAAGTCTTGCTTATTTTTTATAGCGAGGTTGTATGATATTATTGCCTCACGATGCTTTCCTATTGTGCATAATACATTTGCTTTGTTATTATATGCTTCTGCAAAACTAGAATCATACTTAATAGTTAAGTCATAATTGTCTATTGCTTCTTGGTATTGTTTTAATGTATTTAAAGTCATGCCTTTATTGTTATAGCATTTAGCACAATCAGTTTTATATTTAATGGCTAAATTATAATTTTTAATTGCTTCTTCATATTTACCTAATTTATAAAGAGATCTTCCAATATTAAAATACTCTTCTGCTAAAATATTGGGATCTTGAATCTTGCTTTGTGGATCTATTGGTTGTGGTTTTTCATTAACAATACTAGTGGTATTTTCTGCAAAAGCACGGCTAAAAAATATTAATGGTAAGATAAATATGAATGCTAATTTTTTGATATTTTGTATAGATTTCTTTTTAATTATTTTCATTTTTATAGCCTGGTAGTTTAATATTTCTTTTCTTTATCGCCTTATCGCTAATGCCAATATTATCTGCTATTTGCTGGCCAGTTCTTATAATCGTTGATTTAGGAGTTTTATTAAATTCATCTTCAAGTTGTTCCCTCTTATATTTTACTTTATCAGATAACTGCTCTAGAGTATTTACTTTTTCTACTTCATTATTATCTGTACTTTGAATAAGCATTTGTTCTATACTTGTATCATAAATATCATTTTTTCTATCATCAATACTACTAATAGCAGCTTGATCATTTAACTGTTTAGTTTTTTTATCAAAACTTGATCGCAAGCTTTCTTTAGATGGAATATTGATGTTACTTACTGAGCTTAAGTTTTGCGGTATAGTATTATTAATTTTAGCTATGTTTAAAGCTATTTGTTCAGCTTCTTGTTGATGAGTACTCGCCCACATAGCAGCCTGCTCTTTACTACTTACTCCAGGGATATTTTTGGCAATTATGCTATTTAATACCGGCTCATTTAAATTGCGATCAATAGAAGCGGAGTTTTGAGACACGTAATTCATATTATAGCTTAATTGCTCGATATTTTGTTTAGTTCTTGCTATTTCTTGCCCTACAGACTGTTGCTCAGAAAAATTATTATTTAGATTATTACTAAGTGAATGCAGATCACTATTTGTGTGACCTAATCTGCCATCTTTAGTAGCACTTTTAATCTTGGACAATGCTTCATTATATGATTGCTGTTGGTTAACAGATTTACCTTGATCTTGTTCTTGATCATTACGTGATGCAACTTTTGTTCCTCCCAGACTAGGAATATTTAAACCTATATCGGCACTAGTACCAGTTCCTTTTTTATTGCTACTACCTGTATGATCAGTAGCAGCGATGCTATCTGAATTCATCTGTTGCAAGGCTAGATACTGGCTATCAGTAATACCTATAGATTTTGCTTCTTCATAGCTTAATCTTTTACCTATTTCAGTTGCTATAGAATTTCCTGTAGTAGTTAAATCACTATACCTGTTATTTAATGAGTCAAGATAACTTTGTGAGCTCATAAACTGACTTTGATAACTATCTTGCAATAATTTAGAGGAGCGGTAATTGTTAACAAGTGAGTCTACTGCCTCAGTTAGTACTTGTCTACCGTTATAAGTACTAGTCACTCTCATTCCTCCATCATCAATAATTCCTCCGGCTAACTGCAGAGTTGGGGTAAGATTTTGTTGAGCAATTGTTTTATTACCGATGCTATAATTATCCATAGAAAGGTTATTATCAGCAATATTAGTACCAATATTACTTGCAACAGGTACTGGAGAAAATTGATTAGCCAAAGTAGTAGTTGCATGGGCACAAGCCTTTAATACTGCCCAGGATAACATCGGAACTGAAGCTGCTAACATCTGAAACGTTGCAAACTCATGCAACAGAATTTCTGAAAAACTCCCCTGCGATAAGATATTTAAACCAGTAAGGTGATTCACGCCTTTACCGGCTAGGCTAATCATGCCTAAACAATGAATCACGGTAAAAAATACTGGCCAACTAGTTACCCAAATAATCAAGGTTATCCAGGTTTTAAAGATAGTATAACCGCCTGGCAGCATCGACATTGGAAATACTACAAAAATAAGACAAATCACCAAGGCAAAAAATACTGATTGTAAGATAGGCATTATATTTGCTGCCATCTCTCCTGCAACCAGGTAAGAAAATGATTGCTGAAATAATCCACGGGTAGCATTCATACTAACTAACTGAGGATATATTCTAGAAAGTGAGAATTTTTCTCGCAAGTCATCATAAGCTTCACGATTAGCATTAAGCAGCATTGCTTGCCTCATCCACTGGTGAATATCTGTTTGCTCTTTTTTCAGATATTTTAGCGTGTCAGAGTCATAGTTTTAATCTCTCGCTAAATCTCTTGCTACGAGCTAATCCTATATATTTGCAAATTGAGTAAAACCATCATTTAATTCTTTATTAATGCTGCCTTAATTAAAGGAGTTACCTGCCTGCAGGTTTTAAAAGAAATAGCAGAATTACTTGGATCTTTATAGTAAATGCCAAAATTATTAGGCATATTTTGTTCGATAAAAGCCATTATATCACTGGCTCTTTGTGCTTCTGCTTTTTTACCTAAAATATTGCCGATGATGTAAGGTTTCATAAAACATTGTCTTAAGAATTCTTTTGTGTTGGTTAAAGTTACTGGATCCTCTATTTGAATATCTTTGATTTTACCAATAGCTTTTGCCCCAAACATAATCCCATTCTTCCTGCTTGATAACCCTTCATCAGGTGGAAGTAAATGCTTTTCGAGCGTCTCTGATAAGGAATAACTTATTTTTGATGATACTGACGCAAATAAAGCAACACCTATTGGAATATTATCAATTTTCACAGGAACCTGCATTGATATTTCATCCTTAAGCCATACATTTGCTTTTGGAGCAAATAAAAAGATAAAAATAAATAAGGATGGAAAAAACCACTCCATGGCAAAAATACCAATATTACCTCTAAAAATAGCACGAGTTGCTGCCCAAATACCACCAATTGTCAAAGCAAATTTACCTACCGGTGTAAAATACTCACTATTTGAGGCAAATACTCTTCCTATACCATTAAAAACTTGCCATAATATATCTCCTCCACCAAATGTATGTATTACGTAATCTGTCATATTCTTTTTATTTTTTATCTGCTTTGTGCTTATTTTGGTACTTGTGCTTATCTGCTTGCTAATTTAATTTATAATTAATTTTTAAGCCTTCTCTTTGGCGATTAAATGTTGTTCTATTAATCTTGCTCTTCGCTCTATTTGATCGCTGTTTGTTAGCATATTACTCCATTTCTCCTGAGCAAGAAGTTGTACTCGATCTAAAGCTTTTAAGTAGGCAGTTAAATGATGATCTGCTACTTGCTTTGATTTGAGCATGGTAACTGCTTTTCTTACCTCTGAGATTACCTCCTTTAAATGCTGCAGCACACTTAACTGGCAACTAATTCTGAAGAACTATCTAAAATAGTTACTCCAGATATTGCCTCTAAAGTAATATAATCATATATTGGAAATGCTTCCCCTATTGAAGATAGGAAAGTAATATCGGCATTATTAAATTCATTATTACTTGCAAGTTTGCTCTTTAATTCATCTAGCTTGGTTTTAGCCTTGCCTTGATATGATTGCTCTGGAACAATAGTAATATTATGTCTTAGAGCTGGATTTAAACAATGAATATTATCACAAGTATAAATTGAAGCAGACTCTCCGCCTTTTAAATGAGTAATCCAGCTTTTTTCATCTTGAGCAAGTGATTCAAAGAAATATACATTATCATCTCGAACTATTATAGTTCCAGTCATTGACATGATGGCATTTCTCATATCCCCAGGTATTCCTATTTTGTCTGCTGCTTTAGTGAAAATATTATAATTTGTCAGCATTAATTCTGGATCTTTATTTTGGGCTCTAGCTAAAGCTTGCTTCTGCTCTAAATCACTACGACATTTTTTGCCGGCAGCAAAATAATCCAAACCAGAGCTGGATTGTAAATCTTTGCAAACTGATTCTCTCATGGCTGAATCTTTAGGCAAAATGGAAGCAAAAAGAGCCTTAGTCATTTCACAATCTCCCTTAGCAAATTGATTCATTTCCATAGCAAGATTTTTTAAATCTTTTAAGGCATTTTCTATTTGCGGAGCAAAGGTCTTAAGGCCCAATGAAAATACATAAGCTTTTGCTTGCGAGCCTATATTTTTCATCAGCTGGACTAGCTCATCTCCTGAAATAATCGAAAAACTACCAAGATAAGAATCAATACCGCTACAGCTCATGTTTAACGAGGGAGGAGTAATAGAAATCGGATTGAAAGATGTTTTATTAGTTCTGATAGATAACCCTCCTGCCGCATAATAGCCAGCAGCTTGAGATTGATATGAACCAGGTTTCGTTACATTAACACTCATCCCTTCAAATACATCCTGTAAATCCCAAGCATAAGATATTGTGGCTTGTAACAATAAAACTATCATGAGAATATGCATCACATGCTTTATGTAGATCACTCTTCTAAACTTATTGTTACCAATCATAATCACTAACCTTTAGTCCATTATAGTGCTGAACTATCAATAAAATATTTTTAGCAATTTATCTTCATTAATAATTCCTCTTGCAACTGGATATATTTGTTTGCCACTGCTATCCACTAAATACAATACCGGAACAAAATTTGTAGGATTAAGACGACTGAGCAACCCAGTATCCCTAGTAGTTTTTATATGTTCAAAATTTTCTCCATCATTGGAGACAAATAACAGCTGAAATTTATATTTATTGGCAAATTCTAGTACAATGGGAGTAAATGCATGACAATACTCACATCCTTGATTTACTTGCAGAATTAATCCCCAATCCTTAGCTAACAATCTTAGTTTTTTGCTGTTTTCTTCTTCTTGCCTTACTTCATATAATTTTTTATGTAAGGAATTTACTGGTTCATCCATGTTTACTAGCTTGTAATCTAATATCGTTGCTAGTTGCCACATGGTAGCAAATTTATGTGATTTTTCTAAAATTTGTTTATGTAACCTTTGAGCAATAATGACATTTTCAAGCGTTGGATTATCAAGAGCTTGACGCTGAGCTCTATTAAATTCCTTCTTTAAAGCTTCTATCCTTTGATCATAAGGCTCAAGTTCTGGCTTTTGATTTTTTTTATCTTGAGAAAATTTTAATATTTCTGGCTTGTAAGCATGATCCTCGTTATACCATAAAAACCCTTGAGGTTGTTGCCAAAACTGATTATTTACATTAAACCTGATCATTTCATTTTTATTACTACTATCTAACTCCATAGTACCAGCAAATGCATGATTTGCCCAATCATTGATTAATAACCATAAATTAATTACTAGTAATGTAATGGCTAGTAATGATTTATTTGCTATGTTTACCAGCCACTTCATTATTTTAATAGGATAAATTTGAATCAGTATGATTATTATTAAATCTTTGTTGTTGTATTATAGGCATCTGGTTTTTTAGTTGTTGTGGAAAACTCTTATTCATTTTACTTTTAGCATGATCAAGTAAATCACTAAATAACTCCTCTAAATCAAACTTAGAAAAATCTATTCTTTGCAGCTCTTCTACTGTAAACCCCCTGCAATTAGCATGTTGTGCCGTACCAAAACTAATAGCTAATTGTTTTTTGCCTTGTTCTTGAAATACTCTTGCAAGTTTTGAATTAAAACAACAATAAGTAGATTTTTTAGTAATACATGTCTTAAATATTTTATCTTTCTTAGCACAATATGTACCAACATAGTAGCACTGACCTTTTGCTTTTTTTAAGGCTAAGGCTTTTTCTTCTGCACTGCACCTACTTAATCCTAAATCCTTGCCCCAGCCTTTAAACCCAGAACAACAATTAAGAAAATTACCAATATTTACTTTGCGGCAACTGCTGGCATGCCCTTTAAATACTGAAATCGGATTTGTTTGCATATCTTTTTTCATTTCATTTAACATCGCTAAATACCCAACATTCCCCATATCAGTATTAGTCACAATAGTTGCAGTATGACAATCCCCTCCTAAACAAAACATTTGTGATCCTGCTATAGAAGAGCTAAGCTCTTTTTTCTGGGCTATACATATGTAATCTCGCCTCCACTGCAAACAAATACTCGCAGATTGTTTAACGCAATTACTTCTTGTTAATTCACAGCATTGCTGCTTTAAATGATGACACCCATCTTTTGGCTCACTACTACATTGATAGTTAATTTGCTCGCTCCAACATGGGCGATTAACATTGTATTGATTAAAAAATAATTTATTACCAGATTCAAGACATGTCCGTTTTATTTCATGGCATTCATTTTCCTCAACCAAAGCTTCTGAAAGCTCATTTACTATTTGGAAGTATTCACCTTTTTCTCTAAATTCCTTGATTTTATCACGATATTTATAAGTAAAAACATATCTATCCCACTTAACTATATCTCTATCCCAGCCTTCAGTTAATGCTCCTTCTCCTTGAGGAGAAATGCCGATATATGTATCAATGTGATCAAGAGAAGTATTTAACTTACCGGCAATTACTGCTCTTACATCAAGCATTATAGCTTGATTATTATGCATATGCATGCTGTATATTGTTTTACGCTTACCAAAACTTCTTTTCTTTTTCCAAAAGACAGGATAAAGCCAGTGACGATGGCTATTACTTATCTCAAGGCCTAAAAATGCTATTGCTTTATCCTGCCAATCTCCCCATTTATCTATTAATTCAGCATCTAGTATGAGATTCCTGATGATATCTACTTCAAATTCTACTCCTTCGCTGCAACTCTTAGTAATTTTAGTCTTAATTACTTTTTCACTAGCATTAAGTGCAGTCCCTTCAGTATGACTTAATGGATCTGCCTCAATCTTAGCTGAATTACTAAATTAATGGATTTTGAGTATTAAGGTCGTATTCTTGAGAAGCATCTATTTTTTTAAGCTCACTTTGTTGTAGTAATTGACCTGCTGAACTATTATTTAACATTTGACTACCTTGCTTTGTTAAATCTTGATCACTCATATTACTTAAATTTGAAATTCTACGTCTTTATCAAATATTACTTTATTGCCCATTTGATCAGGATTGCCAAGCCTGATACTATTTTCATATTGTTTAGCCCTATTATAACTATCTTGAATGTTAGCAATTGCATTAAAACTGAACAATACAATAATTATTGATAAAAACGTGAACCTCATGAATTTTCTTTGTTCATAATTTCTAATGCATCATGTAATGATATGTGACCGGTTAGTTTTTTCACTCCCTTGTCTTCACTATTCACTATTATTGCCGGTACAGAAGTAATTTGATATTTCTCAAATAGATTTGGATTAATATCAAAACTAATACCAATCTCATCAGCTTGTGCTTTAGTATCTAAAAAAGAATTATTTTTTAGACCTCGCATTACAAGTTTTGCTCCCGCTCGTTCTGCTGCAACATAATAACTCTTTAATGCTGAATCAGGCATTGAAAATGAGATAAAAATGTAGATTTGATTATATGTTTTAGGCTGTATTATCTCCTGTAATAATTCTTCTTGCTCTGCCAAAACATTTGTGCTACCTAAAATTAGTAAACTAGTTAAAATTATTGTTTTTAGGTTAAATTGCATACTTCTCAATTTTATAAAAATTTTACAAATCAAAATAAACAGCAACTGCGTTTACGCCAGATCAAATAACCAAAATCCTCACCTTTAACCGGGAATTCGCATGCACCCTGCCAGCTTATTTCAGTCTCACCAATCTTTTTACAAGAATGCACCTCTGGTATAGGGTAAGTCATCTGCAGTCTATATTGGCTCTTCTTGATTATTGGCATTGGATATTTACCACATAATCCGCTACTCCCCATATATCCCCATAATAACAACTCTCTATGTAACTTAGCCATAAATTTAGCAACTATTAATGCAGAAGTTCCAACTCCGCCATTATGAGAGCTAGTTGTACCGGTAAAGGGATAAAGAGAACCTTGACAGCCACAGCACCAAAACATTGCATCGTTAGAAAGATTACCAGAACTAGAGCTAATGCAATCAGCTATGCAAGCTGACCCAGCTGCAATACTTCCAAATAATAAACTTTCAGGATTTAATATAGCAACCTTATTATCATCTCCCCATAATGGATCAAATTCAGTTAAATATGCTATATCTACTTGTGACATCTCTAAACAGGCAAAATCAAGTAAGATCTCAAGCCAGTAAATAACCGGATATATATACCAGTGAACATGATAAAAGCTACTTCCCTCTATGTCATCCTTAACACCTTTTTGCATGCTGGTACCAAGATTAATGCCTCCAAGGCTTACCATACACATCGGAGATTTAGTTACATCCACCAGTCTTACCGGCTCCCAAAATCCAATTGGAATACCGGGAACCGGCATCGGAATCGAAGGCTTAGGGCAAAAACAAACAATTTGCCTTGGGTTATTAGTATCAGCCATAGAACTTGATACAATTTTTACTCCTCCGATAGTAATTGGAAATAAACATTTCCAGCAAACATCAGTGATTGGATTTACAAACCTGCCTACGCAGCCAATCGATGCATAACTATAATTACCAAGCAAAATAATTATAATAAACATTATTAATTTCATTATTACTTGTGTATTTTAGAAGTTATTAAATCTGTATTTGCTTGATAAACTATCTTTGGTTGCTCTGCTATCATATTATTTTTCTCACCTGCGATTAGATATACTACTTCTCCACTAGATTTTACTATTGCTTGCACCCGACCTTGTAATACATGATCTATTATCTTTTCTAAATTTTTCTTTGCTTCTGGTAATTGCCACTTCTTCATACATTACCTCCGGATTTTATCATTTGTTATTCACACCTTAATTTTTACTTAAATACTATAATATTTCAATTAATCTTGATTTCGCTAATTTTAAGTAATTTGCCTTCCTGCCAGGCAATAGCCGGCACTGCTTTTATTTTAAAACGAGTAGTAAGCATTCCACCTTGATCAAAAAATACTTGCTTGTTTAGTTCCTGCCTCAATTCTATAGGATTTCCTTTGGTTAGAACTAATCTTCCTATTTGTAATTTAGCCCACTTAATCTGCTGCTTATCATCTCCATCAATAAATATTAATGGTTCTCCCCAGCTTATTTTCTCTAAAGGATTTACACTTGTTCCAGCTTTTACTATGATATTTCCCGCTTGATCTTTTATATCTGTCTTTTGTATAAAGCTCGGATCATAGTGCCAATTTCGGTTTATGCTTGTTTTTGCTAAAGCTAAGATAGCAGTTGGTCTAGAAATTTTTTGCTGTACTTTATTTTTAAATTCTTCTTGCATTTTCTCTAAAATGCCATTTTGTTTTGCTATTTTGAGCCTCGCCATAATTATCTCTAGTAAAGATTTTTCAATAATTGGAAATACATGACCTCTAACACCATAATCTAATATTTTACTGCTTTTACTTTTTCCAAGCTTATTAACACCATCTGCATTAACATTACTAACTTGCAATATAGCTAAAAATAAAATAAAAAAGCTGATTACAATAATTTTTAGAGCTAAATATCTTCCCATATTTTCTAATCACTTTAAACTAAGCCTCTCTCGTCCAATATATTATTGATGGCATCTGTAACGCTCATTCCTGCAATCATTCTATCTTCTAAAGCCCTATAATCCCTAGCATTAGTAGATGTTAGCATCAGAGTAAATGGATCTAACATTAATCTTGCTACAACTCCGTTAACACTTGGTCCATAAATCGCTGTTTCACTATAATGCGGTGGATTTGAGTGAATTGATTGCAGTAAATTTAGCTTCCAATCCTCATCAACAAAACCTGCAAGTTTGGGGTTTGCTCTCATTGCTTTAAAGCTTTCAGGATTTTGCTTTAAAATGACTTTATGTGATGAGTTCTCAAAAGCTTTTTCAGCAGCTGAGCCTGCTTCCCTGAAGTAATCAGTTAATTGCTGAGTAGCAAGCGTTATTGAGCCGTTGTATTTTCTTGCAATTCTACCTGCTTCTTCAATAAATTCTCCAGATCTCTTGCCAGATAGTAATTTCCATGCTTCATCAATCATGATTAGGAAGGGACGCTTCCTATCACCTTTAACCATGCTCTGGTTAATATGAACAATCATGATTTGTACAATTACTGCAAGTAGTGCTGGGCTACTACGAAGATGATC